>NZ_CP092363.2 GCF_022370635.2 Mycolicibacterium crocinum
ATGACCGCCGCAGTACTGCCCGCGCGTCCGCTGCGCGACGTCGCCGCCGAGCGTCTGGGCTATGAGCTGGCCCTGCACCCTCGACTGCGTCGCGTCCTGATCTTCGTCCTGGCCACGCACACCCTGGCGCTGTGGGCGCTGATCACCGCCCCCCGGGCCACCGCGGCGACCATGGCCGCCGCGCTGAACTGGACCGGCATCACCGACACCTACGCCGTGCCGATCGGCGCGTACTTCCTGTCCACCGTCGACACCATGGAAGCGCTCACCGAAGGTGGGCCCGACGTCAGCGTGGTCGACCCCGGCTCATGGGTGAAGTGGGGCACTCACGCGCTGACCACCGGCCTCACCCACGAAACCGTCGCCAGCTGGGTGCAGGCCCAAGCGTCCTGCTACATCTTCCTCATGGCCGCGGTGCTGTGGCTGCTGAAATTCGCCATGTCGAGCACCTGGATGACCTGGCTGGCCACCTGGTTCAAACCCATCCTGGAAGCGCTGCGGCAGCTGCTCGTCGAGCTGCACGTCTTCCCGATCTGCCTGGCCCTGGGCATCGGAGTCGGCGCCTTCCACATCCTCTGGCACGGGCGCCGCGGCCACGGAGCAGCCATCATCCTGTCCGCCTTCGCCATCGGCATGCTCGGCCTGTGGCTCACCCGCGACCCCCTGGGCGAACTCACCGGCAATGACGGACTGATCAACCAAGCCCGCACCCTGGGATTCAGCGTCGCCCAAGCGGCCACCAACAACGGACCCATCGCCGGCGGCGGTGCCACCGGCCAGCTCAATCACCTCACCAGCGTGCTGGCCGACGCCTTACTGCGCGCGCCGCTGCAGATCTGGAACTTCGGCACCACGGTCGACTCGATCGGCAGCTGTGGCAACGCATGGTCGAGCGCCATCATGAGCGGAGTACGAGACGCCCCCGCCCACGCCATGTCCTCGTGCGGCGCGCCCCAGGCGCTGCACTACGCCCAGAGCATCGACGGCAGTGTCTTCGCTCTCGGGCTCGGATTCTGCTTTCTGGGACTGGTTTTCGCGGTTTTCGTCACCTACGTGACCTACAGCTACATCATGGTGTGCGGTGCCGCACTGCTCAACGCAGTCATGGCCATCTTCGCCGTGGGCCCGGCCATGATCCACGGAGCTCCGCGCCGCGGTGCCCGTCGCCGCCTCGAACAGTTCTTCCGGCACGCCTTCCTGGTGTTCGTCTACGTGCTCTACACCTGCGTGGCCGCCCTGCTCATCCTCAAAACCGTTGCCCCCGGCGGGCTGGCCTCCCAGGTCGGCATGACCAGCCCCGTCGCCATGCTCGTCTTGGTGGCGCTGTGGTCGGCGGTGGCCACCGGCGTCTTCTGGTGGTTGAAAAAAGAGATCCTGCATGACCACACCCGCCAGGACCTCGTTCACACCGTCCGGCAAGTCATCCACCTCGGCAAGAGCGGATACCAACGCGGACAAGACAAACTCACCCACGGGCGCGATCTGGCGGACAAAGCGCGCGAACGGTTTTCGCGCTCACCGGGCACCGACGACGACTCCGCATCGGGCACAACATTCACCCAACCTCCAGTGCCGGGCCGTCCGCCGGCGGGGAGAACACGGGTGGGCGGCGCCGGACGCAGACCAGGAGGACCCACCGCGCCTCCCACCACAGCCATGGGTCAGCGCTCAACCGCCTCGGCGTCGGCCACACGCGCCGGTGCCGGCACGGCACCGAGCGCGTCCGGAGCTGCCGGCGCCGCAGAAGCCGGCGCGGCCGTGCTGGCCCCCGAAGTCGCCATCCCCGCTGCGATCGCCGTCGGCGCAGCCTCCAAGGTCAGAGGTGGCGGTGGCCACCGACAGTCGTCGACCCCCGCACACTCACCCAGCGCCAACAGAGGCCGGGAACGGGCCGCTGCACCCGCACCTGCACCGGCAGTTCCGTCCGCTCGTCAGTCCGGACTGCCGTCGTCGGCCAAGCCCACCTCCGGGCCCGCGACCGGTGATCCGGCCGGGTCGCCGGCCCGCCCGACGCGGCCGATGCCCCCGCAGGAGGCCCCGCAGCCCGTACCGGGGCGCAACCGATCATGACCGTTCACGCCGCAGCCCTGTCCACCAGCACGGTCCTCGCTTCCGCGCGAAGCGACCTCCACAGCGCCGTTCAAGCCGACGACCAGCACCGCCGCCACCAGTACGCCCTGTCGGCACGCGACAACGCTGCAGCGGTACTCCTGGAGCCCACGAGCACGCCGCTCGAGCTGGACTACGCCAGGTGGTACTTCGACGACGCTGACGCCTTGCTCACTGAACAAGCGGTGATGCAGTCGGATTCATCTGGGGAGCCGTCATGAGCGATTCACCCGCCCCGCCTGTCGCGGTAATCGGACAGCACGTGTGTGGTGCGCAGAGCTGCGACACCGCCATCCCCGCCGAGAGTTTCCTGTGCGAGGACCACACCAAACTGTTGCCGGCACCGCTTCGCTGCGCGGTCCGTGACTCCTACACCCCTGGCCAGCTTCCCAGCGCGAACCCGTATCTCCGTGCAGCTGTCGATGCCGTGACGCATAAAGAGAAGCGCGCCGCGCCACGGGCCGGCCTTCGGAAGGCTGTCCAGCTCACCCTGTTCGAGATGTAAGACCCGTTCTAACGCTGGCTCCTGAGAACGTGGACACGATCCTTGGGCACCAGCGGCGCGTCACGCGGCCCCCGCTCATGCTCGACGACATACACCGGCTTGCGCTGTGACCAACCCGGACCGCACGCTTGCTGTCGCCAAAACGGTGCGACCGGCCACCGGTGCGTCCGCGTATCACTGCCCGAGCGCCTGCCGCGGTGCGCGTTCTCCCGGTTGGCCGAGCGAGGGCGCAGCTCCACCAGAGTTACCGGCGACGGCGGCCGCGGCCGGCGAGTGTCCGACGCTGCGTCCGGACCGCTATCGACGATGTCGGGCTCGTCAGGGCTGGCTTCATCCCGGGCGGACGGCGCGGAGTCGATCACGCGCAGAGTCGACACGTTGGTCTGGCTCATCAGGAGCCACGCTGCCCCCACGATGCTGACGAACGGTTGAGCGGCCGGGTCGCCGGTAGCTTCGTGCGTGCGCGGCTGCGCGGGATTCAGCAGGATCGAGTGCGCCGGATACACCGGTGACCACATCTCGAACGGGGTGTCCACGTCGGGATCGCGCGCTAACCGGCTGGCAGGAACGAGCTGCAGCAACCCGTCTGAGCGCGTCCGCCAGAAAGTCGCGTCCCACGTCACCACATGCCCACCACCGCTTTCGGAGCCTGGACCGTAGGGAACCTCCCCCACCGGGCGAGCCCAACACAGCAGCCCGGTGGGAGCCGGGATCGCGGCCGCCGGCGTCCACTCCGGTAGGCCGGTCGCAGCATCCTGGACCACGCCCACCATGTCGCGCGAGACCCAGTACATCGACGCGTCCCGCAATGCTGCAGTGTCATCGGCCATTTCCGACACTGCCGCACTGACTCGATCGATCGCCTCGCGTACCCGTCGCGCCGAGCCCGAGGGCGCATTCGCGGTTGCGAGTTGGTCGCGGGCGTCCTGCATCTGTGCGACACGGGCGGCCACGGTGTGATCCATCGCCTCACACCACTGACGTCTGACGGTCGGCACACTGGTTGCCGCCCAGGGCGTTTTGCTGCGCGCCATCAGCGGAGCTGATCAGCCACTACTGACACGCCTCGCTGACACGCGCCGCCGGTGTCATGGTGTCGTCCGGTCGGATTCGGCATCCGATACTGCCGCCGCCACACCCGCTGCGACGTCTTCGGAGATGAGCTGCTGGAAGGGCAGCAGCTGCTCCTCGGTCAACAGGTCGTCCTGGGCCAGGAGGGCGTCCAGGTCCTCGTTGTCGACGCGGTTGTTGCGGTGATCGCGGGCCTTTTCAATGATGTTGCGCACGAACCCGGCATTGCCGAGCCAGTCCGTTCCGCGGATCACATCACCGTCGGGAGACTTGTTCTCCTGCACGTAATACCGCTCGAACACGGGTCGTAGCGTCGCCTCGACATCCCCGGCTAGGACATCCAGGTACTTGGCGGCCATCAGCTCAGTCAGCTGCCACAGTTCATCGGGGGTGTAGGACTCGAACCGGATTACGGTCGGAAACCGCCGCCGCAGACCCTGATTCGCGGTCAGCATCCGGTCCATCGCGTTCGGATATCCCGCACCGAACACCACCAGCTCGGCGCGGTCGTTTTCCAGGTACGGCAGCAGCGTCTCCAAAATCGCCGTGCCGTAGGCATCTCCGCCGGAATAACCGGTCTCATAAAGGTTGTGCATCTCATCGATGAACAGTGCCCCGCCCATCGCACCTTCCACAGTGGCTTCGGTGTTCTTCTCGGCATCACCCATATGCCGGCCCAGCAGCTTGGAGCGTCGCGTCTCCACGACGGTGGGCCTGCGCAGCACCCCGAGCCCACACAGCTGCTTGGTTAGCGAACGCGCGACCGTCGTTTTCCCGGTTCCCGGCGGCCCCAGCAGGAGGGTGTGCCGCGAGCTGACCGGCACCGGCAGACCAGCTTTGGTGCGCAGCTGATTGACCTTGGTCGTGGAGCGGATCCGCTTCACTTCCCCTTTAGCGGCCTCCATGCCCAGCATGGCCTTCAGCTCCGCGTCGCCCTCAGCGAGCAGCTTGCTAGCTTGCGCTGAGTGCTTGGCCGCCTCAGCGGCTTCCTTCGAGGGCGCGCTGTCGGGGTCCCACGGGTTGGTGCGTGATTGGATGGCCTCGGGGCTGGTGAGTGTCAGCCGGATGGTCTGGTCGTCGAGTGCTTCACGGGCCGGCGAGAACTGAGCGTCGCGCGAATAGGCGCGGCGCAGAAGCTGATTGGCGTCATCAGCCTTGTCGAGGTGGCGTAGGCACATCGCCTGGGTGTACAGCGCGATCGTCGTGGCAGCGGGAAGCAGATCACTGTCGACGGCTTTCTGCGCACGGCGGAACGCGTCTTCAAAGACCCCAAGGGATGCCAGTGCAGTCGCGGCCATCGTTGAGGCCGCCGCGCCGAAGATCGGCATACGCCACACCCGGTCTGCGGAGAAGGCGGCGAGGACATCGGGCCAGCGTTTGGTCTGGAAGTGCAGCAGGCCCCGCGCATAGAGGTGGGAGTCGGCGTCGAACGGATCTGTGGGGTTGGCTTCCGACAGCAGAGCATGGGCCTGGGGGTAGCGCTTCTCCCGGATCAGCGCGACGGTCAGGGCGGTGCGTAGCGCATCGCGGGAGGTGATCTCCAGCTTGAGGAACACGCCATCGGAGACCATCGGGCGAAAAGCGGTGCCGCGCAGGCTAAGCCGGTGAATTTCCCAACCGTAGGATTCGCGGGCATCCCAGGCGGCCTGGACGACCTCCACGCTGTCATCGCCGGCGACGATGCGGGCCAGCCACGCGTCACAGATGCCCGGATCGAGTTGGGTGGCCTTCCTAAACTGCTCGGTGGCCACCGCCGGGTTGTGGCCGGCCATCACACTATCGACGCTGATACCCGAGGCGAGCAAGCCCCGGGTCATCGCTGCGCGGGCTGGGTCGCTGGCTTGCGTGGTGGTCATCGCCGTGAGGTCCCTCTCGAAGTCGTTGGTGGTGTCAGCTCGCCCGATCAGGCCACGCGCCGGATCGCGGCGGCGATGTCGTTGCGTTCGGATTGCACGTCAATGTGGAGCCGGTAGCGGAACTCGGCGGTGCGGATGACCGCGGTGCTGTTGGAGTCCTGCTCCAGGTGCACATCGGCCACACTGGCCGTCCCAGGGTTGACGGCGCGCACGGTGACCGCGGCGGTGGGATGGTTGCCGGTGGTACCGATGTGGTCATAGACGACCATCATGGCGCGCCCGTTGTCGGGCAGCTCGTCAGGCACCTCGCGGACCACCCGCAGGCCGGGGGCGATCGCAGCTCGCCAATGTTCCGGGCGACTCGACACGACCGCCACGCGGTAGCCGGTAGCCGCCGCGCGGCGGGCGATCTGGAACAGCAGCGCCAGCTCCCCGGCCACCGTCACCGAGGCACGCCGGCCGGGGCGCGCGTCCCCGAGGGGAACCAGCATCGGATGGTGTTTGGCGGTGGTGCCGATCAGGATGCCGGTAGCGCCGATCGGTGCGCGCAGCTTCTCCCCGGCACTCAACGCCCGGTGCGGGAGCTGCAACTCCGGTACCGCCGGTTCCAGCAGGGTGGCGTGCAGTGCTTGTTCCTGCTGCCCCGACAGCGGGTTGAGCCCTCGCAGCGGGGGCTCTTTGAGCACGCCCGCCGTGCAGTAGCGCACCAACATGCCCACCGACACTGTTCCGCCGGCCTGGGGACGCAACTGAATGCTGGTCAGGGCGGCGTCGGTATCGGGCGCCCACAACCGGTCCAGGGTCGCGGTGGTGATGTCCAGCGGGGACACCCAGTAGTTCGTCGCCGCGCCAGCGGGATGCACGAGCCCCGACCACTGCGCGTGGGCGCCGCGGGCCAGCGGGCCGGCGATCGCCGTGTCCAGCTCGGCCAGCTCGGCCGCATCCACCAGCCGCGACGGGCACCCGTGCGCGCCCAATTCAACGGCCAACCGCCGCGCACACGCCGCCAGCGTCGCCGCCACCGAGTCGCGGGCCGCGAGGGCTCCGGCGTTGTCGCGGCTACGCATCCGCAGCACACACCAGGTGCTGCGCTCCCCGACCGCGCCGTAGTCGGCGATGACGCCTGAGTAGGTAGCCGCGTAGTGATGGTGGTCCTCGCCTGCTCGGCGCCGTCCGACGCTGTGAATGTCGATTCCGGCCAGCTTCACGTCGAACTGCTGCACTGCGCGTGCCACCACCTCGACGGGAAGCAGAACCCCGGAATGCACGCGATGCTGATCGAGCACCGAGGGACTGTGCGAGGGGCCGTCCACGGCGACCACCGCCAGCGCTTCGAAGTCATCGCCGCGGATCGCCAGTTCATCGGTGGTCCAGCGCGGCCGGTGCGAGGACACCGGCGCATCGACGGTCGGATCCGCGTGCCGGCGGAACAGCCGCCCCCACACCAGGGCCGCCAGGGTTTCCTGACGCCACGTGATCAGCAAGGCCGCGTCGAGCAGCACCGCGACGGCGATCGGCACGGCGAGCGCGACCGGCCCGTGCCAGAGGTGGGTACCGGCCACCAGCAACGCCACCGTCAGCAGGAAAGCGAGGTTGACCCGCCACCAGGTGGGCCGCAGTCCGATTGGGAAGGTCGATTTCACGCTGTCCCCCTGTTGTTGCGAACGATGGCCGCCACACCCACCACGGCAGCCGCCAGCAGTGCCACGCCACCGATCGATGCCAGCGCAATCCACACCGGGGACATGTCCCGTCCCGGATGCGGCGGAGGCAGCACCAGCGGATCAGCAATGCGCTCGGGTGGGCGCGGATCGCCATCAGGCAGGTCGTAGGTCAGCGCGGCGACCGGGTCGACGATCCCGAATCCCACCTGATTGTCGACCCCGCGAGCGGGCGGGCGGGCCGTACGGATGAGCCGGTTGATGATCTGATGCGACGTCAGTGTCGGATACTTCTGGCGCACCAGTGCGGCGACCCCGGAGACAATGGCAGCCGAAAACGACGTTCCCGCAGGGGAAACCAACTGCTTGTCCTGACCCTCCACCGCGTTCATCAGACCGTCGTCACGGGCCGACAGGCTCTCGACGTTGGTCCCCGGCGCGGCGATCGACACCCACGGGCCCGCCATGCTGAGGTCGGTCAGCGGGTTACCGTCGGCGTCGACAGCGCCCACGGTCAGCACGTAGTCGGAAAACCAGGCCGGGGTGACGACAGTGGTCACACCCGCCCAGTCGCGAGGATCGTTGGGGCTCAACGGGTTATAGATCGGATTCTGCTTGCAGTCCTTATTGCTGGTGTTGCCGGCGGCGGCCACGATCACCGCGTCTTTGTCGACGGCCGCATAGCGGATCGCCGCACCCAGTGCTTTCTGATCGATCACGTCGAGGGCGCTCATGCACGACACCTCAGAGATATTGATGACCTTGGCGCCCATGTTGGCGGCATGCACGATCGCCCGCGCCATCGACTCGATGTCCCCGGCCTTGCGGCGAGTGACGGGATCTTCGTTGCCGAACGAGTTCTCCGGGCTGAACGCCTGAGAGGACTGCCGGATCGAAATGATCTGCGCGTCCGGTGCGATCCCGGTGTACGCGTCGGGCGGGGGGATCACCGGCGGGGGTGGCGGTGGTGGCGGCGGGTCATCAGCTGGCAGCGGGCCCGGGAAATCGACCGGCCACACGTGCAACGCGCCGCCGTCGCTGTGCCAGGCCGCCGGCGGAACGTCCGGTGGTGGCGGCGGGGGCGGCGGTGGGGCCTGAATGATCACCGTCTGCGTGGGCGGGGGCGGTGGCGGCGGCGGCGGGGCTTCTGACGTCGGCACGGTGTCGGGCTGCCGGGTCTGCCGCTGCGGGGGAAGCAGCGTTTTCCCGTCCGCCGGCTGGGCAGAGATGATACTGGCGACGATGGTTCCGTGTGCGTCGCAGTCTTGGAGGCCGTCCCCGTTAGAGACATAATCGCCACCCGGGATGAGGTTGGGCAGGCGGGGATGCGGGTTGACCCCGGTGTCGATGACCGCCACGGTGACCCCCGCGCCGCGGCCGAATTGCCAAGCCTCAGAAAGGTTCAGCATGTCCAGGTAGCGGGGCTGCACGCGGTAGTCGGTTCCCGGAAGTGTTCCCACGCGTGGGCAGTAGGCCCCCTGCTTCATCGGTTCGGGCGGCGTGGGCGGTCCGTCCGGCGGAACAGCCGCCGGATCGATGGTCGGTGGGGCCACCGCCGCCGCAGTAGGCGCGCTGGCCAGCGCCGGTGCCAGCGCCATCAGAGCCGCGCCGAGCAAGCATGACGTGCTGCGCACCACGTTCGCGGTGTTCACGAGCGATACCGGATCGCCGAGAACACACCCATCAGCCAGAACGTCAACGGGAAGGGCGCAATCAGCAACAGGTAGCCCACCCACTCCACGATCTGTTTGAACATCGGGCTGTAGACGTGTGTCGGGATGATCGCCGCCAAAGCCAGACCCGCGGCTGTGATCACCAGCATGGCCGCGCAGCCGATCAGTAGCGCTGCCGGTGTCCACAGACTGACCGCGTAACGCAGCGGCACCGCGAGCGCGATCGCCACCGGCGCAACGGCCAGCAGGGTGGACTGTCGCCGATCGGTGTAGGAACGGGCATGCAGCAGGATGGCTCCGGCACTGGTGGCGGCCACGACCAGGGGCAGCCACCGCCGATCGGCGTGCGGATCGCACAGCGCCGTCGCGGTGATCACCAGCAGGGCAGCGAAGCCCGCGAGCACGCCGGTCAGGAAGCCGTGGGCACGGTCAACGGAGATGACCACATTGCGGACCGACTCCGGTCCCTCCAGCGTGGGGGTGTCACCGCTGGGCACCACCACGGCACTGGGCAGATCGGGGCGGGTCTCGAAAATCCATCGGCCGCTGGCCGACGGGAACACCGGAAGCCGCAGGTTGGCCAGCATGCGCGCAAAGCCCGGAGCGAGCTTGATGCAGACGATCGACACCATCAACACGATGCCCAACAGCGTCACCGCCGAAGTCACCAACAGCATGCGGGCGACACCGGCGGCCAGGGCGGCGGCGCTGATGACGACCACCGCTGTGCACAGGGCGACATGGCGGCCGGTGAATCGCAGGATCAGCACCGCGGCGGCCAGGGTGACCGCGGCCCCCAACCCGACATGCACAGCACCGAGCGGGCCGGGGATCGCCAGCGCTGCTGCCACCGCGGTCGTCGCCGCTGCCAGCAGCAAGAATGTGTCAGCGACGAACAACTCGGCGCGCAGGACCTCGGCCCGATCGGGCTCGATACTGCGAACGTCGCCGGCCGCGCGCCGGTTGCGCGCCGACCGGATGCCGGTGACTACGGCGGTGACGATCAGCACCAGCGCGCACACGCCGGCAGCGGCACTGGCGATCATTTCGTGGTGTCCGTAGCGCCAGCGCAGCAGCAACGTGGCTACCAACAGCATGGCGACGGCCACCAGGACAACGCCCACACGGGCCGCCCACGGTGGTGTCACCGAAGGCCAGTGCTTGCGCAGTTCGGCGGGGATGGCGCTGGTGACGTGCTCGATCACCGGGATACGCGCTTCGGCGTCGTCGATGAAGCGCAGCCACAGGGTGGTGCCGTCGAGGACACCCTGCTCGCTCAGAGAGCGCTTGGGCTTCAACGGTGTCCCGTCGACCCAGCACAATGCCCAGCGGCCCCGGCCGGCGACAGCATCACCGGGGCGCACCGACAGCCGGGGTTTGCCGATCTCACTGAGGCGGCTGTTGAGCACGTCGACCAGGGCCGGCGTCTGAATGCCGATCGCCGCGGCGGCATCCAACCGCAATCCGATGGACACGTCGTTGACCATGACCGCGACCAGCACCTGGCGCAGCTGCTCGGATTCTTCCCCCGCCCCGGTGCTCACCGCGGCATCACGAACCGAGGTCACCGCAGTGCCGTCCGCCCGCTGCGGAAGCCCTGGGCCAGCCACGCCGCTACACCCAGGTAGGCGTACTGCGTTTCGCGGCGCAGAGCGTCCCAGTCCAACTGAGGGCTGTCGCGCAGGTGCTTGTCCCACGGAATCGAGGTGACGCCCCCGACGCGCTGACCGATCGTTTCCCGCACCTTGGCCATGAAATCCTTGTCGGCACAGTCATAGACGTCGTTGAGCACCAGCGCCGAGCGTCGTAACAGGGCCTGATACTCGCTGCGCGCGGCGAGCCACTTGATGGTGGTCTCCGCTGCGGCCGCGCCATCGAAGTTCATCGTGCCGACAATGAGCAGAGAATCAACACTGGACAACACTGCCTGCATGACCGGGTGCTCGATCTCCGGGCCGCAGTCCACCAGCGCCAGCTGGTAGAAGCGGCGCACCCGACCGAGAACCGCCTGGAAGGCCTCCGGCGACAGATCAAAGGGATTGGTGACGTTCTGGTTGGCGGCAAGGACTTCCAGGCCTGGCTTGTTCTTGCCGGTGTAGTGCCGCGCCATCGGGTAGCTGTGAAGGTTGTTGTCGGCGAGGAATTCTCGGATTGATGCGGTGGCTGTCGGGTCGATGAGCCGACCGAGCGCACCGTAGGTGGGATTGGCGTCGATGGCCAGGACGGGCTCGTTCTTGCGGTGGATGGCGTAAGCGGTGCCCACTCCGGCCGTTGTACGGGTCTTGCCCACTCCCCCACGGATAGACACCACTCCGATGAGGTAGTTGCCCGGGATGTTGGTTTTGATCAGGTCGATCTGGTCGCGCAGCCGCTGCTCGGTCGGCCCAGCGCCGAGGTTGATCGTCTTGGCCGAACCGAGATGGACCGCTTTGCGCCACCCCATTTCGGGTGGCAGCTTGCGCGCGGCCACGACATCCTCGGCCCGCAACGCCGGGGCGTTGGAGGCGTGGGCGAAGCTGGAGCCGCTGGCATCCCACACCGGCGCTGCCTCACTGCGGGCTAGTTGATTGTTCGGCGCCGCCGGTACCCGCGGCGGCGCCGCGGAGAAGGGCTGTGACGGCGGTCGGTGTGCTGCCGCAGGGCCTTGTGAGTAATCCACGAATTCGTCGGCGGCCCGCGCCATCGGCCCCGAGAGAGCCTGTCCGACATCGGCAGAGCCGGGGCCGGCGAAACCGCGGGGCGGCGTAGCCGGGGCTTGAGGCAGCCGACGGCGCTCGGTGTAGTCCGCGCCGGGGTCGCGGGTCCGCGCACCGGTCTCCCGGTACTCCCCGACGCCCTCGGCGGCGCGAGCAGGTGCGCTGAGCGATCGGTTCTGCTCGTCGACGCGCGCCGCCGGCGGGGGCACCGCGATCGGTGCCGCTGCGACGACCTGCGTCGTTTCTGCCCAGTTGTCCGGCAACGCCTGATACGGCGGAGCTTCGGGCTCAGGTAGCGACGGCGCCTCAGGTACCTGCGGGTCAGCGCCGATGCCGACCTCCTGGTCCAGGCTCCGACCGGGCGGGCTCTCGTCAGGGTCCTGCTCATTCAGGTACCGCGCGGTGAATTCCGGGTCCATGCTCATAACACCCCAATGGCTTGATGAAGACGTGATGATGTAATCGTAGGGCCGCCAAATACCGGTTAACTACGCCCAAGCGAGAAACTTCGGTAAATCGGTTGCTGGTACGGCCGGGCATTACGCGAAGCGTTGATGACTTTCCCAGTCGCGGACATTTACGCTGCTCAGAACGGCTTGGACGCCCTGCAGGATTTGACTGGCGGATCCCGGCGCAATCACCATCCAGTCTTGCGTGGAGCCGCGCGGGGCCAGCATCTGATACAGCGCCACCCGTCCGTCTTCGGTGTCGCGAATGTTGAGCGCCGTAGCACTGGTGTCGCGGCGGGCATCGGTGTGGGCGCGGGCATACAGGACTGCCTCGATGACCGGCTCGTCGAGCAGCGCGCCGAGCTCGGCCAGGGCCGCCGGCGGAACACCCAGCGCTCGTAGCGGAAGGTCCCGCTGCGGGTCGTCGGTTGCAGCGGCGCGTTGGGCGGCCGCACTCAGAATGTCCTCGTAAGGCAGGTTCATCGGCTCGATCCGCGAGGGTTCGACCGGGTGAATGGCATTGAGTTGATCAACGATGATGTCGCGCAACCAAATTGCCGATCCGGCGTCGAAACCCACATCGTCGATGGTGATGTCGTCACCGGCGCGGGCGGCCGATACCCACCGGCCGTCGCGGCGGGCCAGCACGATCTGCAGCTGGTTCTCCGGGATGTCGCGTCGCCACGTGGAGGGATCAGTGACGTCGATGCGCCCCTTCCATGAAAGTGCGCCGCGCGCAATGAGAATGGCTACTTCGACATCGGGAGCAGCCAGTACCCGCATCCGGCTGGCCACTGCAGGAATCACGTGTCCGTCATGGCCCACCACACCGGCTTCTTGAAGCTGCTCGATGCGGGGATCTCCGGATATCCACGTGCTATCGCGGGGAGCACCGTAGGGCACCGTGCTGAGTTCTGGTGGCATGGTGGCGATGTCGAGCATGGCTTGCAGCATCCACATGCCATGCAGATTGACTGTCACATCGGCGACCGGCTCGGCGCTGTGGGCTGAAAACATGATGTGCATGTCCTTCGTGTTCTCTGGGGAGCTTTTTTGGTTGTGCGACTAAACCGAAAGCGGCGGCACCCTCGGGAGAGGGTGCCGCCGCATGCTCAGGCGGTTGAGCGAGAAGCTAGCCGCCCCGGGGTGTCGGGGAGCAGTACGTCCACGGCGCTGCGTGGCGGCGCACCCCGTCGCTGGCCCTGATCAGAGCGACCAGGTACCACCGACACCGCTGTCGGTGTGCATGGTGTTGCCGGCAACGGTCCCGATCTTTCCGCCGTGCTCGCCGAGCTGCTCGAAGATCACCCGGAAATTGCGGTTGAGTTCGTTGACGAATTCCTGGAAGCCGGTGCTACCGGTGCCGCCCCAGAAGTCGGCCACGTTGTTGAGGTCCTGCAGGATCGCCTGGTGTTCGGCTTCCAACGAGCCGGCCTGGGCCTGCAGCAGTTTGCCGTGGCCTTCGACGTCTGAGTAGTGGTAGCTGATGGGTGAGCCCATGATGTGAGTTTCCTTGTCTGCGAAGGGATATTAGTGGTTGTCAGTGATCGGTCAGGACTTGAGCGCGGCGCTGCTGGCCTGTTCCTGCTGCTCGTAGGTGTCAGCCGAGGTGCGCAGGTTGTCGCTGACGAAGTGCATCTGGTTCTCGATGTTGCGGAACGCGCGCATCATCTCCTCCACGGTGGCCGACGACGTCTTGTTGGCGGTGCCGTCCCAACCAGCCCCCGCGATGCCCTGCGACGAGGCGTAGGCCTTTTGTGCGTCAGCCTGAATGTTGGTGGCGTGATTGGCGAAACGGCCCGAGTAGTCGCGCATCGCATCCGGGTCGGTCATGAAATTGGACATCTATTTGCTCCTGGATTTGTTGGTGGGAGTGCTGGCCATTTGCTTGGACTCGTTAATCGTCTCCTGGCGGCGCCGCGTATAGCAATGCGCCAAAAAACTATTCATGAAATTGAGTTCCCGACCCCCTTCGGTGTCCGCCGGTCGCCCGCTCAGCGCGGCCTTGGAAGGACGCGCACCGGCGCGCCGTAGGACGGGCCATTGCCCGAGGAGTCCTCTTTGCCCTGCATAGCTGCCATGGGTGCAGCCCCACCTGCACCGCCGCTGGCGGCAGATGGTGCAGCGGCGCCGCTGGCCCCGCCGGTAGCCGAGATCGGGGCAGCGCTGCCCCCACCGGATTGGGCGCTGGCTGCCCAGGTGGCCGGCACCGACAGCCCGCCCAGACTGCGGGCCCCGCCCATGCCGGCGGACAGGGCGCCCATGCCGCCGCCACCAAAGCCGCCACCTGCGAGCCCGCCAGCAGGGCCGAGAGTGGATGCCACCGAGGTCAAAGCGCCGGTGCCACCGATGCCGCCCATGGCGGGGTTCATCATGCTCATGAACGGAGACAGCAGGCCCTGGAATGCGCCCAGGCTTTGCAGCGGGTTGCCGCCGCCACCCATGAGCGGCGATGCCAGGCCCTGCAACGCCTGCGGAACAGCGCTCATGAACTGCGGGGCCATCGACATGATGGAGCTGGCGTCGCCGCCGCCCATGCTGGCCGTTGATTGCCCTGCCGACGCCGCGTTTTGACCGGCCTGGCCGGCCGCTGTCCCGCCAGCTTGAGCCACGGACGCGGCCTGGCTGGCGAATCCGCCAGGATTGACCGTCGGCGCGGGCGGCATGAACGGAACCAGCGATCCGGTGATGCCGGCAGCGTCGGCGCTGAATCCGTACATCGTGGATGCGTCCTGGGTCCACATCTCGTCGTACGCGGCGACACAGGCGGCGATGGCGCCCGAGTTCACGCCCATGAAGTTGGAGGCGATGAGGGCCTGGAGCAGATTGCGGTTCGCCTCGATGACGGGGGGCGGCACCGAGCCGGCATGCGCGGCCTCAATTGCTAGTGCGGCTTGCTCCGCCTGCAAGGCGGTTTCCTGGGCCTGGGTTGCTGCCTGGAAGAGCCAGCGCACGTTCTCTGCGCCGCCGGCCGCCATCATTGCCGAGGAGGGTCCCTGCCAACCACCGGCAAGCAGCGCCATGATCGCCGAGTTCAATGCGGCGGCGTTGCTCGCGAGGTTGGCCGCCAGCGCCTGCCACGCCGCCGCAGCCGCGGTCAGCGGCGCTGACTGCGGCCCGGCGTACGCGCGCGCGGAGTTGATCTCCGGCGGCAGGGCTCCGTACTCAACCATGGGGGTCGGTTACAGCGACGCGGCGGCGTTGAAAGCCTCGGTGGCGGCGTAGCTGGCGCCAGACGTGCCGAGCGCTCCGGCAAACATCGCGTGCCAGGCCGAGGCCATGCCCGCCATTGTCTGGTACAGCGATCCGTGGGTGCCGAAGGCCGCTGAGAGCAGCATGGCCGTCTCGTTGGCCTGTCCGGGCGCAACAGCGGTCGTCGGCGCCGCGGCAGCTGCGTTTCCGCTGGTGAACGCCGATGTCAGCGCCGTCAGCGTGCCGGCCGTGCCGCCCATTTCCAAAGGTTCAGCAGTGACGAACATGAAACGTGATCCCCTCGTGTCGCGTCGATTTTCCAATATGAGTGTAAGGGTCTTTGCGGGTGGTTGCGGTGCGCCAAATCAATTCGCACCACCATCCGGCGAAGTGTGATGGCCCACTTGAACGTAAAGTCCCGATTCGCCGGTATCCATCAGGAATCCGCGGCCGGCCGGCATGGGGTGGCCCTTCCACCGGCCGCGCACGAAGCCCTCTTCGCCGTCAGAATCCATGACCAACAGCGGCGCATTGGCTTGCTTCATGGCGCCCAGCAGTGGGTCGGCGCGGTCTGAACCGGCCCATCCGCCGAAGCGGCGGGCGTACACGATGCGCAGGCCCACGTCGGTGGCGGCATTCGCACTGGGGACCAGTTCGCGCAGGGGCGCGTCGTAACCGAGCGGCAGGCGATCGGCGTCGTCGACAATCAGGAAGATCTCCGGACCCGACCAGCGCTGCTCCAGGCTCGCGTCCACGTCGAGGCCCGCTTCGGGAAGCCGGGCGGTCAGGATGCGGTTGAGTTCGGCCGCCCACGGCCCGACCTCGTCGTTGCGGTAGGTGAAGCGTTCCAGGTAGTCCTTGCCCAGCACGCGCAGCAGTTCGCGGCGTGGGCTGACCAGCCACACCTGGGCGCGGGGACGGGTGTCGCGCGGATCCGGTACGGCCGCGCTGGCCCCCGGTGCATACACCCGGGCGATCTCGCGCATGATCGCCGAGAGGGCGTTGGTCCGACCGCAGTCCTCACGGCCGGTGATGACCAGGAATGGCGAGTCTTTCTCGAGGCCGACCAGCTGATCGCGCTCGTTGAGCGCCCAGGCCATCCCGGCGTGCTGTTCCCGTTGAGCGCGCGCCTGCAGCTCGGCCAGCGTGATCTCGGTGGGCAGCTGGCGCACGCGTGGCGCGGGCCGGTACTTGGCCGCTACGCGGCGCACCGCCTCGACCACGCTGTCAGAGCGGAATTCCGAAGCCTTGGTGCCTCCCATGGCCGGCCGCGCGATCAGGGTGTGCAGGCCCTCCTCTTCGGCGCCCAAGCGTATGTAGTTCTGGGCCACCATGCCCCGGCCCGGCTTGCCTGAGGGAACCGCGTCGGTGAGCTTGCCCCGCAGCAGTTTGGCGTCTTCGGGGCCCTGCAGTTTGAGTTCCACGCGCTGCGGCCAGGACCCGCGCATCCGCGGCGGCAGGTCGATATCGCGGCCCACGGAAATGATCACGTGGATACCGAAGCTGGTGCCCTCGCCGACGAGCTTCTGAATCTGAGCCGACAGGATGTCCTTGTTGCGGATCGTCGAGGCTTCGGCAGTCAGGGCGGCGTAGTTGTCCACCACCAGATACACATCACCGAACGGGTCGTCGGGAACCGCGCCAGGAGCGCCGCGGAACTTGCGGTCACGCAGGTCCTGCATCGAGCTGATGCCGCACGCGGGGAAGCTGCGTTGCCGACGTTCCAGCAGCTCCAGCATTTCGGAGATGGTGCGGCGGATGCCGTCCTCGTCCAGGGCGCCGGCCACACCGCCGACGTGGGGCAGGCCGGCAACGGTGTCCAGAGCCCGCGACGACAGCGCCAGGCAGTAGAACTGGACCTGCTCGGGCGTGTGGGTCATCGCCGCGGCGCAGATGAGCGTCTGCAGTGTGGTGGTCTTGCCGGACGAGCGCACACCCACGATGAGCTGGTTGGCGCCATCGCTGGTGGTGTTGACCAGTAAGGGGTGCTGATCCTGCTTGTAGGGCCGGTCGACGATGCCGATCGGGAAGATCAGATCCGGTGTGGCGCCATAGTTCTCGTCCCATCGCCGCCCGAGATACATGTTGACGATGTGGTCGATGGTGTGAGGCACATCCAGCGGCGGCTGCCAGAGGACCTGCGGCTTGAAGTTGTAGGTGCGCAGCTGATCGAGAATGACCGGGCCGATCTTCGGCTTGCGCAGCGCGTCGTCCTCATCGTCGTCCTCCACCGACTCAACCACTGTGGTGGTCGTCTCCCTCGGCGCCTGCTCGCTCAGATGCTCCGGCAGCGGCACCCACGATGTCGTGAACAACTGCGGCTCAAGGTATTTATCCGACGAGGACGTGGCCTCAATGACGTCGTCGTTGTCCGCGCCCGGGCGGCGGTAGTCACGCCATAAGGACTCGGCCCGGAACCGGGTGAGTTCGTCAGCTGAACCGGTGCGCATGTAGCCCACACCGACCTCGCGGGGCAGGTTGACCGCCTGCGGAACGCCGGCCGCCGACGCGCTGGCCGAGGTGTTCTGACGCAGCACCAGCCGGTAACCGACGTTCTCCAGCAGCTTCTCCGCGCGGGCGTCAATGTCCTGGCTGGCCAGCAGCTGATGCACCCACAGCGAACGTCCCTGGCGTCCGATCTGGTCGAGCACCTCGGGTAGATCTGGTTTGATCCGGAAGGCTTCCTTGAACTCGTCGAGCACGACCAGTAGCCGCGGCAGCGGCTCCAGGTATTCGCCGCGCGCCGCACGTTCGGCGCGGATCTGGTTGTACTCGTAGGCATCATCGGCGCCGACGGAGTTGCAGACCTGCTTGCGGCGCGCGATCTCACCCCACATCGCGGTGATGAACCGGTCCATCAGCACCTGGTCGTCTTCCAGGTCGGTAATGATGTGCGGAACGTGTGGGGTGCCCTCGAACGGTTTGACGCCCGCACCGCCCTTGCAGTCGGCGAGGATCATCTGCAAGTTCTCTGGCGGGTGCCCCAGGATCGCCGCGAGCAGCACAGTGCGAATCGCCGTAGTCTTACCGGAGCCCGTCGTGCCCGACATCACGCCGTGCGGGCCGTCACCGCCCTGGTTCATATCTTTGATGTCGACGAACACCAGCTCGCCATTGTCCGCGCGTACACCGAACGGGATGCGCAGAGTCTCAGGGGAATTGATGTCGCGGCGCGTTCCCCAGAGCGCGTCGAAGTCGACCGACGCCGCGTCGTTGACGCCGAAATAGGACAGGATGTCGCGCGGGCGCTGGAAATCAGCCACATCATCACCGATGTCTTCGTACGGCTCCGCGATACGCGACCGCGCGATCTGCTGGGCCAGTTGTTCAGCCTCGAACCGCTCCAGCCGATCGGCGATGGCGAAGAACTGAAAGCCCTCCTCAGTATCGGCCGCCCAGGTCCCGTCGCGGGGCACCGCGTCAATGACACCGTCCTCGTTGAGACGCAGCGTGCGGACGTCGCGCTCATCCTGGCAGGCAGGCACCCCACCGCGGACGTCGAAGAACGTCCAGCCCTGCACCCCCGTCGAGGTCATCACCGAATACCAGGCACCGGAAGCGATGTCACTGACCACCACGGTGTGCGGCATGGGTGCCACGGCGTCGCGGCTGGCCGCATGTCGGGGCACGAAGGCGCCACCGCGGCGCACGGCATCAGTGAACTGACTGTTCGCGAACTCGGCCACCGACGTGTACACCATGCGCGCCGGACCAGCGCCGTCGAGCTGGTGCGGATTGCCGTTGTGCGGCAACCACTTCACCCACTCCCACTCGTCGACGTCATCAGTGACCACGACCAGCTGCAGATGATCCGGACCGTGGGAGAACACCAGCTGGGCAATGATCGCCCGCATCAACGCCAGTGCAGCCTCACGTTCACCGGCGATCATGTAGCCCGGCTCGACCAGCAGCGAAATCAGTGCCGGGGTGCCATAGGCCACGCTCTGATAGCGGACGAACTCCTGCAGCGCCTTACCGGTGGCCGGTTCGAGCTCAATCTCAGTAGGCATGTCATCGGGCTCACTGAACGTGACCGCCCCGCCCTCGGTCAGCGAGGTCATCCCCACGCCCACCCGGGCGACCCCGAACCACGTGTCTTTGCCGTTGGGGTTGCGTTCCCACATCCGTGGCCCGCCCGCCTGGGCGATCAGCGTATCCGCCGGCGGGTGATACCAGCGATAGTTCCCGTCGAGCTTGTCAGCTGAATCAGACACCCGGTCGCGCATCTCGTCGAGAACCAGCAGAAACCGCGCCCGCATGGCATCGAGCTTGCCGCGGCTCATCTGCTGACTACCGCCGCTGAACCTGCCACCGAAGAGCATCGCGCCGATGCCGAGGATGCTGAACACGGGGAAGATCGCGCCCACGCCGTTGAAGGTGCGGGCGCCCGATGCGAACGACACGGCCACCATGCCGACGACCAGGCCGATGACCAGGATGCCGACGACGATAATCCACGGCGATTTACCCTCTGGCGGTGGAACTTTCAGCGGCGTCAGTAGCTTGATCGGCTCCGGCGTGAGATCACTTCCCGGCGGCGGTGTGGGCTTGGGCCGGACGAATCCTTGCTTCACTTCGGTTGCTCCAATGCTCCTGGGTTGCGATCCAGCGGCAGCGTGTTGTGACGTACCAAGGCGTCAGCTTTCGACAATGTCGGGCCGGCGACGAACAGTCGCAGCACCGACCAGGGGGCAGGCTGAGGCTCTACGTTCAGGCCCAGCGAGGTCAGCGTCTCCCGGTCACGAAGCACGCCGAATCGGATGCCCGACTCCGAGAGCCACCACGCCGACTCCTTGGTCGACGCGGTTGGACCATTGCCGGTGCTGACGACGTAGTTGGCGTAATCGGGCCCAAAGTAGACCTGATCGGCAACCTGACCGCCCGTCGACTCCGACGGAACCAGCTTCACGATGTCGCCGCTGCGGTCGGCGGGCACCGGAATGGTCGCACCGGATACGACTGAGGTGGTGGTGCGGTTCTCCCCCGCCCCTTTGTCCCACCACCAGCACGTCGCCGGATTGGCTTGGGTGTCCACCACTTTCAGCGGCTCGTCCGGGTAGATCGACGTGTCGATCCGGTTGACCGACGGCAGCTGGGACAGCGCCGACCCGGCGATCACCGGCACTGCGCCGGTGGGATTGCCGCCGGCGTTCTGCAGGATCTGCGCCACAATCGGCGAAATCGTCTGCATTCCCGACTGCAGCACCACCGAATAGGTGGTGTTGCCCTCAACCTGCGGGGTCGACACGACGGTGCCTACCGGGCCCGGAGCGCTGGGGAAGGGAGCAGGATTGCCCAGACCTGGGATCACCGGCACGGTCAACGGTGGTGCCACCGGAATGGCGTTGAGCAGCGCCTGGCTCATCGGTCTGGCCGTCGCCAGGTCCTCAGCGGTGACCCCCAACGCCAGGAGCACCGGGCGCTGGCTCGCGTCCACCAAGGACCGACGGCCATCGCGAATCAGCCACACGTCGCTGCCGAAGCGCAGCAGCACACCATCGGATTTATCGAGTACCCTCCGACGATCCGACAGGTCAGGTTGACCGTCGATCACCGTCACGGTGACCGGCTCCGGTGCGCCCGCGCCGAACGCCTTGGTCACCGTGTCGCAGACCAGCCACGACGAACCTGACGGGGAAGTCGCGTTCATGACGTTCGGTGCCCCCGGAATGCCGACCATGACCCCGCGAGGGCGAGAGTCAATCTCGCTGCGGCGCACGCGGACCGGATTTTCAGCCTGCCCGGCGATCAGCCGGGCTGAGGACAAGTTCAGCGCCGGGTAGAGCACGTCGCCGACGTTGACATAGAGCGCCCCGCTGTCCTGGTCGGCGATGATCTTGGACCCGCCCACCGAGCCCGCCGGCCGGATGAACGACCAGAACAGCGTGCCCATACAGATCACGACGACGATCGAGAGCCCGGCCAGCACGGCCATCCACTCCCGCCGACCCGGTTCGGCTTCCATGCGCACCTGGCGGCGCGTCATGCCCAGCGCAGCGCGGCGTGCCATGAACTGGTGCGCGGTGACCTGGACTCGCGTTGCATAGCCCAAGCCGCGACCCAGCCGCCGACGTGCGACCTCTTTGTCCTCGACGGCGCTACCTCGTTCGCCTGCCATCTACTCCGCCCCCGGATTCCCGCGATGTACGAAACGTCGGTCAACTTCGGTCACCGACTCAACATAAACCGGCCCACATTGGCATAGCGACGCCCGAAGCTCCGTACTTTCGGCTCCCATCATGCCTGGTCCGCGCGCCTGCGAAGTGCACCAAATCGACGCCACGGGCCCGCGTGCCCGCGAGATCCCCGGCAGGGTGAGCGCCTCAGGCGACCCGCCGGATCACCAGGTGCCCGGAGGGGATCGACGCAAGTTTGACGTGTGAATTTTTGTTTGGGGCTTCGATCACCATGTCGGGCGAGACTGCCATCACGACGTGTTCGGGTCGCCCGTTTTGCCAGTTGCACAGGATCAGGTCGCCTGCGCGGATGTTCGCGCGGCTCACGGGGGTGCCCGCATTCACCAGGTCATATGTGGTGCGGGGAATGTTCACCCCGGCCTGCCTGTAGGCCCATTGAGTCAAACCGGAGCAGTCGAACGCGTTGGGTCCAGTGGCACCCCACACGTACGGTGCGCCCAACTTGGATTTGGCGAAGGCGACCGCTCGGTTGGCGCGGTCACTGCCGTTGCCGTCCCGGCCGAAGAGATCAGAAGTGAGCTGATCAGCGGCCTGGCGTGAGTTTTGGCCGGTGAGCATGCCGGGCAGCTTGGAGAACATACCCATGCCGGGGAGCCCGCCCCCGCCACCGCCCATGCCCATCGAGGGCATCCCGCCGCCACCCATGCCGCCGCCCATCCCGCGGAACATGCTCGCCGGTGACGCCTGGGCGGCCTGGCGGTAGGCCATCGCCATCTGCCGCATCCGAGTGGCCAGCAGCTGGTTTTGCGCCTTGGTCGACTCGATCTGGCGCTGCATCGCCGCCAGGCGGTCATCCATGCTGGTCACCAGCGTCTTCACCCCGGCCGGCGATCCGGTGGCCGGGGCGATCGCGGCCGCGGCGCTGGCCGCGCTCTGGCGCACTCCGGTGGCACCGGCGCGACCATTCTGGCCTTCGGCCGCCCCGGCGGTCGAGGTGCCGTTGGTTTGAGCGTCCAGGCCGGTCACGGTGCCCCAGGTGCGCTTATAGCCGTCCCCGGCGTTGCCGGCCCCGGTACTTAGTGCCGAATCGGCGGGAGCGGCCGGGACACCGGGACCCTGGCTCTGGACCGAGCCCGGACCACCGGCAGTAGGGAAAACACCTTGGGCAGAGGCCAACACCCGGTCAACCTGCGCGATATACGCGCCCACACCCGAGCCGCCCACCCGCTCAAACTAAAACCGCCACCACCCCTACAGCACCGCCCCAAAAAGCGGATTCGAGACGGTTTACGTGTGCTGGGCGATCTCCGCCTGATGCGCCGAGATCTTCTG
Source organism: Mycolicibacterium crocinum (assembly GCF_022370635.2). Next base: position 22,682 of record NZ_CP092363.2, read on the forward strand.
GGCGGACACATGCAACCGCTCACGGGTCTGCTTGATGTGGTCCTGCATGGCCGCAAGACGGTCGTCCATCTGTGACACCAGCAGCACAAGGTTGTGTGGGTCGGTCCCTTCGGCCAACACGGCCCGCGCACCCGTCGCGGCGGTCTGCGCGATGGCCCGGGCCGACTCGTTGGCCTGCCGAGCATGTGTGACCGCTTCCGTTACCGAGCTGTGCAGGGCATCGCTCAGCGCCACCGCGCGCGCATCGTCACGCCGATAGCGGTCCGATGCCTCCCCCGTCGCTGCGGCCAGACCACTGTCACCGTCTGGAAGATTCCCGCCGGCCGGCGCTAGATCGCGCTGCAGCTCGACGCCGTGCGCCTCGGCAGGGAACAGCGATACCGCAGCGGCCAAGATGCGGTCCACCTGCGCTACGTAGCTCTGCGCGGCATCCATACCCGCCAGGATAGAGTCTCGACACTGTCAGGCCACTCTCCTGCATTGGTCCAGGGCATGGCCTTCCTCGGCGACAAGTGCGTCGATGAACGCAACGTACGCCCGTTGATTATCCGCGAGCGTCGTTGCGGAATCAGCCTGGCCGAGCTGGCGTGCCCGCTCGACGACACCCACGATTTGAGCGCCAAGAACGGCGATCCGGTGCAAATACAGCGCCGTTGCAGGGTCGCTGTCGGCCTCACTAGCCCTGCGCCGCAACGACTCCGACCAGTCCTGATACTCCGACAAGGGTGGGCCGTCCGGTCCGAGCGCACCGGCGGCGAACAGTGAATCGCGGTCTCGGTAGATCTCCGACACGACAGCGTTGACCGCTCGGCACGCGGTGCGCCGGGGGCTGTGCGTCATGGCAACTTGGAGCGCCACGACGCACACCGCCGCCAGGAAGACGGCTGCAACAGTCCACCGCACTCGCTCCGCTCGGGTCAGGGGTGCCGCCGCCGCCACGGGCTGCGCAACCGCGGCCGCCACCACAGGACCGGCCTGAGCCGCCGCACGCAACTCCGCGAGCCTCGGCCGCTGGCGTCGGCTTCGCAGTGCAGTCGCGGTGGGCGCGGCGACCATCAGCACACCGAGGAGCAAAAACATCACCGCAGACGGGGAGACCGCATGCCGATCGGCGATCGCCGCGGCGACGAGCATCACCGTCGCGATCCCCACCAGAACTGTGCCAGCTACCCGCCGCGACCGGCTGGCCTGCCGATACCGGTCGAGGAGGCCGTGTAGCCGCAGCACGGCGATAACCACGGCCGAATCTGTGGGAACCGGCCCACTCCTCCACACTTTGGCAACCTGTCGACGCTGATCGGCGGACAAGCCGTCCAGAACGGCGGCGTAGCTTGCCGCCACACCCCGCTCCATCCACGCTGTCAGCGCACCGGTACTCAACCCGACCAAAAGCGAGAATCCGACGATAGGCAGCCACCAGCGGTAACCGCGGGCCCCTAGCGGGATCAGCGTCACCGACGCATAGCCGAAGCACCACAAGAACCCCCACCCTGCGCTGAACCAGCACCGCGTACGCGGTGAAGACACCGCCAGCCGCCACCTCACTCGCGTCACCCCTGCTCAGTCTTGTATATCTGGGATAGATTGTGCTGCACCAATTTTGGCGCTAAGTCAGTAGCCACGGGGTGGTCGTCGTGGGTCCGCTTGTTGAATACGAGAGGCCAGGTCGTGCCCGTCGATACTGACCCCGTATCGCCTCATGGCGTAGTTGATGAACGCACACGCCTGACCGAAGGTATCGCGGTGATTCGGAGACGCCCCGGGCTCCTGGTAAGCCCGATACGTGGTGGCGATGAACTGAAACGGCCCCCCAGAAGGGTTGCCGGCGAGCGCATTCGAGTCCGAGTTGTTGACGACGTCACGGAAGTTCGACTCACGCTGGGCGACCAGCATCATGCCGGCCTCCCAGCGGGCCCGGGCGGCCGGATTGCGAATGCCCTTGCGGTCGAGAGCTGCTCGAATCGCAGCACGCACATTCTCGGCACCCTGGCCGCTGTACGACGACGGAAAGTTGCCAGGAACGGAATCACCCAGTGGATTCGTCCGTCGTGAGTTTTGGCCGGTGAGCATGCCGGGCAGCTTGGAGAACATACCCATGCCGGGGAGCCCGCCCCCGCCACCGCCCATGCCCATCGAGGGCATCCCGCCGCCACCCATGCCGCCGCCCATCCCGCGGAACATGCTCGCCGGTGACGCCTGGGCGGCCTGGCGGTAGGCCATCGCCATCTGCCGCATCCGAGTGGCCAGCAGCTGGTTTTGCGCCTTGGTCGACTCGATCTGGCGCTGCATCGCCGCCAGGCGGTCATCCATGCTGGTCACCAGCGTCTTCACCCCGGCCGGCGATCCGGTGGCCGGGGCGATCGCGGCCGCGGCGCTGGCCGCGCTCTGGCGCACTCCGGTGGCACCGGCGCGACCATTCTGGCCTTCGGCCGCCCCGGCGGTCGAGGTGCCGTTGGTTTGAGCGTCCAGGCCGGTCACGGTGCCCCAGGTGCGCTTATAGCCGTCCCCGGCGTTGCCGGCCCCGGTACTTAGTGCCGAATCGGCGGGAGCGGCGGGGACACCGGGACCCTGGCTCTGGACCGAGCCCGGACCACCGGCAGTAGGGAAAACACCTTGGGCAGAGGCCAACACCCGGTCAACCTGCGCGATATACGCGCCCACACCCGAGCCGCCCACCCGCTCAAACTAAAACCGCCACCACCCCTACAGCACCGCCCCAAAAAAGCAGGATGGTTAGCCGTCCCGCTCAGACCAGAGCTGGGGTGCTCGCACCTGCAGTGATCGCGGCGTACACCACGTCAGCAAGATCACCGTTCTGCCAGCACAACAGCGTTTCCAGTCGGCGGCACTCTGTGAAAACACGCTGGTAGGACACCAGCTGCTGGGGCTCCTCCACGCCCATCAAACCCGGACGCTGAGCGCCAGCCATCAGCAGATCCGTTTCGTATTGAGCCGCCAGGTCGGCCCATTCGCGCTCTGACGGCCACTGCCCGGCAATGATCGCGCGTGCCACTGACATAGCAGCCGTCGACATTTCCGGACCCGAGAACACCACCTGCTGGGTGAGCTGGCGCGCGTACCGCTCAGCTTCGTCTGCATCGCGCTGCAGCCCAACGAACACCGCGGGGGCGATGGTCTCCAGGCGGTGCGAGCGATCGCGAGTCAGCGCAAACGCCTCCGCCTCACTAGGCGGTCCAGCAGGAGCCACACCGATCGCGACATCCGGTGTCGCGGAACGGACTTCCTCAGAATCGTGCGCACACGTCGTGGCGATCGCAGATAGGGCATCGCCACGCATCCGCACAGCCCTCAGTACGGTTTCCGCCGGGTTGGTCCAACCCAGCCAGCGGCCATCGAAGTCAGGATCAAAATGCGCGGCCAGCGGCATCGACCTGCGCACATACACACCCGGAGGAATGTACCCAGCGCCCTCGTTAGTGGTCACCCACATCTCCGGAAAGCCCGATGCCCCGCGGGTTACTGCCACCGCCCACTCCAAGCCTGGGTACACCACGCTCGAGGCTGCCGCGAGATCAGCAACGGCGGTCCGCGCGTTCTCCAGATCGGTCATCGACACATCGCGACCCACCCGCTGGTTGTTCACCTCACGCAGACCCGGCAAGAAGCCAGGCGCCCCCGCGGCAGCAGCAGCGCCACCCGCCGCACCAGTCGCCGCAGGCGCCGAAGACACCGGCCCAGCAGCACCGGCAGCTCCCGCCGGCGCAGCCGGCGGAAGCACCGAACCGTAAGAATTCATCTGAGGAGACGCACCGGACGATCCACCGGCCGCGCCGAGACCCCCAGCTGGGATGCCACCCATACCGCCGCCACCCACGCCCGCGCCGGTCGGCGTAGCCGACGCCGGAACAGTCGACGCCGTGGGTGCAGCTGATGCGGGAGCAGAGGTCTGCGCTAGCGGAGCCGCCGACAGCGGACCGGAAGGTGTTTGCGGCGGCGCCGACGATGTGAGCGGCGGCATTCCGCCCGCCGCTGCGTTGCCCGCCGCCATCCCGCGACCGAACTCGCTACCCAGCGATGCCGGGCTGGCGCTGGAGGCTGGCCCCTGCAAACCCGAAGCAGGACTGGACAATCCGCTGACACCCTTAGCGCCGCCGGACATCCCCTGCATACCGCCCATCCCACTACCCAGACTGCTCAGCGGCGACGATCCCCCGCCCCCAGAACCACCGCCACCACTCCCCATCGAAGGCGGCGACGGCATCGACGGCTTTGGTGTCCCACTGGACGGGGCATTGGTATATCCCGTACCCAGACTGTCCGGGAGGCCGGCTCCATGAGTGGAGCCTCCATCGGCGCTCGCGTCGCCGCTGCCAGGTGCGTCGGTGGCTTGGCCGTTGTGGTAACCGCCTCCCTCCGCACCCGGCCGGTGACGGACGTCGTCGATCGGCTGCGTCTGTGGAGCGTCTGTCGGATCCTGGGCGTGTCGGTCAGAATCGGCGGGCTTATCCTGATTCGCGGGATTGCCCGGTGGTGCCTCGCGGAATCCGAATTTGTTTGTGAGGGCGGTGGTTTCATCGCCCACCTGCTCGACAAGCTGGCCACGATAGCCCTCGATGAGGATCCGATATTGGGTGGTGATTACCGCGATCTGTGCGGTCGGAACTCCGCCAGGGGCATTCAGGTACTTCTCGATTTTCTGATGGGCGGTGTCGTGCGCGTCACGAATGTTTCGTTTGGCGAGACGAATGTGTTCGCTGAGCCGCCCTTGGGTGGCAGCAACACCGTCGAGCACATCGACGACCCCCGTGTGTGCATTGTATTCGGCCGAATAATGAACGTAGGCAGCTTCTTTGCCGTCGCCTTCAGTCCAATGCTGCGAGAACACCTCGTCGGTCTGCCGCTTAGCCTCACTGGCCGCTTCCTGGTGACGCTCGCTGAGCTTCTCCAACTTGGTCTTAGCTTGGGCAAGTTCGGATTCGGACTCGGTCGGCCACACGCCGGGCCCGACCAAATAGCCTGTGAACGCACCCGGCTGGAGATGGATATCGCCTCCACCGGGCATCCCAAACGATGGCACATAGTTGTCCGGCATCGCGGGTTTGGCGGCGTTAAAGACCTGCAGCAGCTTGGCGGCTTCTGAGTTCGCCCGCTCGGCAGCCGTTTTGGCGTGGTCACTTGTCTTCTCGGCGACGTCCGTGACGCTACCGACGTTGCTTGCAGCTGGCATTAGTGCGGCAATCCGCAGGCAGATACTAGCTTGTCGATTGCTTCGTTCGACGCATCGGTTGCGGCCTTGACCTCATTGATGTTCGCCTGACCGAGAGCGGCATTCATCAAGTCAAGGTTCGTTTCGACAACTCCCCTGGCCGGCTCGGCAACATCTGCCGGAGTCGCAGGCACAAGCGCGGCCTGAATTGAAACGGTTCCACTCAGCTTACGCAGGAGCATCGGGAGGTTGGGGTTACCGTCAATTCGCGCGCCCCCCTGGGTGTCCATGCCCCTGGTGGAGACGTCGAAAGCGTGGCATACCGCTTGCTTGGCGTCGGCCTGTTCTGCTGCGGTGAATGTGGGAGCAGAAGGCGCGGCGGGTGTGCTAGCCGATGTGTTGGACGCGGGTTGTGCGATCGCATAGGTAATGGCGGCTGTTGCTGCGATGGCGACCACCATGAGGATTGCGGTCACCAGTGCCCACAGCCACAACCGTGGTGGCCGCGGCGTGCCCTGCTGGACGGGAACTGGGGACCCACCCGCCTTCGGTGGGCCCCATCCGTACGGCGGAACATTGGGCGGCTGGGGCGGGACGCCACCTGTCGGCGGTGCCCAGGCTGATGTGCCGGTGCTCATGGTGTGCCCCTCCCTTGGCGCGCTTACGTTGTTAGCGTGCCTGCGTTCCCTTGCTCGGCTGCTTCGTAGGTTGCAACACTGGCCTGCGCAGCGGCGGCCCCGGCGGCAGTCAAACCGGCGAGATCAGCCAGCCGTGCGGCGACGAGACCGGCTGCGACGGCATTCGTTGCGCTCACGTACTGGCCCTGGGGCAGCGTGATGTCTGTCCCGGCGATCGCCGTCGAACGGGTTTGTGCCGAGGCAGCCAGACCCGTGCGCGTGGCCTCGGTGTCAATGTGTGTCTCAGCTGGCATGAGGCCCATCCTACCTGCGGAGCAGGTCCGATACAGCGCCCCAGAAAATTACTGGTGTCGTCCGTCTACGCCGTCATCGGCGTGATTTAGCGCAGTAGAGGGGCCAGCCGGGGGTCCTGCCACCACCGCTGTCCCAGCACTGCCGTAGCCGTCCACAGCGACACCAGCGGTACCGCCGGACCTTGCATACGCACCGGCGCTTGGCCGTCGCTGGTGGCCAGGGTGAGTGTCCAGGTGTCCACCTCCGGATAGAAACCGGTGATGTCGCCGTACCAGAGGCTCGCCAGACGTGACCCGCCGTCCCAGATCAGACGGTCTGTGGTGCTCCACAGGTGGACGCCCTGGTGGTCGCGCCAGCTCGGTTGTGCATCACGACGCGCAGCGACCTTGCGGCGGTGGTTGATGGCGGCGTTGACCGCCAGCGCCCCCACCATCACCGCCGGCCGACCGACGACGAAGTAGTCGCTCCGCGCGTACGTTCCGTCACCGCCGTAGAGGAAACTCAGGGTCACGTCGGCTTCGAGCAGGCCCTGCTCGTGATCGCCGAGGACGGGACCGAAGATGGCGATCTCTGGCGGATTGTGACCGGCCAGGAAGGTCTTCGCGCTTTCACGTGCGTGGTTCCACCACCACTGCCACGGATCGCGGGTTGCCTGCACCGGCACGTGCTGGTCGGGGGCTGGGCCCTGGGGCGTGCGCGGTGCCGCCGCGGGTGACGGCGCTGCCGGGAGCACGCAAAGATCACCGCTCGGCCCTGCGGGGCCGGTTCGGAGTTGCTCGTCCCACCACATGTGCCCAGTATCGAGCAGCGGTCCGACAGATTGCGACGCCTCTAGATTGCGAGTTGCAGCTGTCGGGGAGCGCGGCTGTCGTGATCCCCAACGGATTGCTGTGCTCGCCGGCAATTGCTCGAATTTGGGCGGTGCAACCCCCTTCGCCGAGCCGCTAACGTTGCTGCGACGGGGTGTGGCGCAGCGCCGCACGTACCAATCGGTCAGCAAGGGGAGGTCGAGATGGCACAGCTGAAGATCGACACCGCCGCCGTTACTCATACGGCCGCTGCGGTGACGGGCGCGGCCTCTGGCGGTTCCTCGCAGGGAATCACCGTGACGCCGCCGGCCTCGGACCCGGTATCGGCAGCGGTCACCGAAACGCTGCAAGCACGGTGCGCGGCGATCACCGGATACAGCACTTCCGCTCAGATGATCTCCGAAGCTCGCGGATCAATGCTGGCCAGCAGCGCGAACATCTACGACGAGCAGGAGCAGCTCAACGCAGCCAGCCTGGGCTCGACCGGCGGTGGCTCTGCGGCCCCGGCCAGCGCGCCGCCGGCGGTACCGAACTTGGCGGTCCCGACGATTCCGGCGGTCACCGCACCGCAGATCGGCGCTCCCCCGACCAACGGCAAGGACATTGCGAGGTTGCTCCACAGTGGTCCTGGTCCTGCCGGGCTCTATAGCGCCGCCCAGCAGATGCGCAGCCATGCCAGCCAGTTGCAGAACGCTGCCCGCCAGCTCCAAAGCGGTAGTACCGCCATCTCGGCCGATTGGCAATCAGATGCCGGTGACCAAGCGTCCCAACGAATTAACGAACTTAGCCAGTGGTATGAGCGGCACGGCGAACACGCCACAGCCACCGCTACCGCTTTGGAAACACACGCCGACAACTACGCGCGGGCCCGCGCGAACACACCCACACCCGAGCAGTTCGAGGACACGGAGCAGCGGCTCAAACGAGCCGCGCAGGCCAACGCGAACCCGGCCAATATGGGGCGTTATGCGCCGGTGGTGGCGGCGCTGCAGACCGAACTGGGTGGCTTGCACGCCAAGGCCACCGCACAGTACGCGGACTACGCGCGCAGCGCCGGCAACCCCTCACTCGTCGGTGCGCCGTTGGAGCCCCCGCCCCGCCCCGGTGCCGGCGGGGTCCAGGCGCTCGACGTACCACTGTCGCCGGCACCGGATGATCCGCAGAAATACTGGCTGGATCTGAGCAAGATGGTGGTTCAAGATCCAAAGTCGTTGGGTCCTAACGGTTACCACGAACTGGTCCCCCATTCCGGTGTCTGGTACCCAGACGTCCCCACTGGTCCAGCGAAAGCGCCGGTCGACCTCAAGGACATCGTCCGACTCGCGCCGGGCGCCCTGGGCGCATCCCGGTACCAGGAACTCATCCCTGGGTCCGGCACCTGGGTACCAGAGCCGGATTCGTTCTCCTCGCCCGGAGTACCGGATAAACCGCCGCAGTTTCCGATCGATGTGCGCCGCCTGATCCAGGTTCCCGAAGGACAGTTGGCGCCGTCCGATACCACACAGATCGCGCCGGGCCTCTGGTATCCACTGCCGCATCCGCGGTGATCGGTTAGGCGAACGCAGCGACGAAGAGGCGCAGTTGTTCGGCTTCGTTGTCCAAACTCTCGTACAGCGGCGCCATAGCCTGCGATTGCAGCGAGGTGCGGAGCCGCTTGGTGGCCGCGATCAGCCGTTGGTGAGCGTCGCTCAGCTCCGCGATGCAGATTTCGGTGCTGACCGCACTGACCACCACGGTGTCGGCGGCCGTCAGATCGAAGTGCATCACTGAGCGCGGCGGATCGTCCAGAGACGGAAGCGCCCGGAACAGCCGTGAGGCGCACAGCTGATCGGTGTGCAGCAGGGCTCGCATTTGCGCTTCCACCGCGGCGGCCAAAAGGTAGAGCTGTGTCGGCAGTCCTTCCAGCCTGGGTTGGTCGACGCCGGTGCGGCCCAAGTCGCCGTAGGTGCGCACCGCCTCGGCGACAGCATGCAGCTCGTTGATCACCCATACAACGTCGTCGGGATGGCACGTAATCTTCATGGGCTCAGTTGCTCCCAGTGATGTTCTCGCCCAACGGTTCCCGGAGTTTGACCAGCAGTTGTATCGCCTCGCCGCGTTCACCCTCATCGAGCCAGGGCATGATCCGCACGATGGCCTCTTCGGCTTCACGCGCCGAGTTGGCCATCTCGCTCATCAACGCTTCTCGAGCGTCCGGGCTGATGGCACGCTGGTGTTCAGACAGGGCTGAGCGCAGGGCCAGAATCTGCCGGGCCAAAGCGAACCGATCTCCGCCGTCCAGCTGAGCCGGGACAGGCGGCGGACTATCCGCGCGGGTGTCTGGAGCCGGATGGTCGCGATTCGCGATCTGTTCGTTCGGGGGCTTCTTAGCGCGCTGTGCCTTGATCGGCGTCGGTTTGCCGCCGGCCACGGTGGCTACGACACTGCCCGGCTCCCATTCGAGGGCACGCTCGATCTTGGCAGCAGTGCGCGGATTCACTTGTTTGGGCGTGCGGCGGCGATTCTCGATGTTGCGGATGATGTCAGGGGACAGATCTCCGGCCTTAGCCGCGCCGATCTGGGTCAGGCCCAACTCCTTGCGGCGAGCCAGGACCGCGGTCGCGAGCTGATCCCAAGACATGATGGGCAACATTTTGCCCTAGTGAGTATGAGAAATGCTGCTCCTGCCACGACAAACCCTGAAAAACACACCAGAATCACCTGGCCAGCGGCTCTCACCTGCATATCTGCGGCGTAACGCATGACCCTGTTGACACACATCAACACCGAAGGCGACAGCCGCTTCACCTGTGCGGCGTGCCGATATCGGTCCCAGAGTATGAGAATCACATGTCTCTGACGTAACCCACGATTCGCCAGGAAACCACGTTGAACAGCAATTATGACCTTGGTCGGCATACTTCAAAGTGTGTAATGTGTGTGATTTCTCGGTCGGAAGGGTGCAAAACCGTGAAAACTCCTGATACGGTGCAGCTTGAAAGTGTGAAAAACATAGTTCCGGGTACGGAAAAACATAGTTCAGGACAGGAGAGGACATCCCGTGATGAGCAATCAGACCACCATCGAGCAGGCATCTTCCGGGGCGCGTTCGGTGGATCGCGGCAGCCACGTCGGGGTGCGGCTCTACCACACCAGCGAGCCCACGCCGTGCCAGACAGTCGATCCGAAACGCACCCGCAATGGCCAGGAGCTGTGGTTTTCCCAATTCAAGGACCGCGTCTTGGCGGTTAGGGCGTGCCAGCACTGCCCGTTCATCGGTCGCTGCGGCTACAACGCCGTCGCCGCCCGGGAGGAGTACGGCGTGTGGGGCGGTATCTCCTTGCCCGGCGACAAGAGCGACATCGAGCAGCTGGAAGCGGCCTACGACTACCTGCTGGCGCAGTTCGAGCTGCGTCGGCACGTCGAACTTCCCGGCCTGCCCGCCCCGGCCATGCCGTCCTCGTCGGTGCGCCGCCGCCGCGCCTCCGCCGACGTCCACAGCACTGCGGCCTGACACGGAAAGACCGCATACCGATGCCCTCGAACGCGGCGCCGCCCGCCCCCGTGCCCGTAGCCACCCCCACCGATGGCGTCACGTGGGTCGAAGTCGGTGCCATGCACCATCAAGCGTTCTGCACCTGTAACTGGTCGGGCCCGCGCCCCGCCGCCGTCGACGCGCTTCTGCATGCCGCAGCGAATGGAGGCGTGCCCGCCGCGCCGCTTCGGCGCACGACAATCCTGCGGCCGCATGCCGCGCACGAAGCCTGATCCCGCGTCCCGCTACGCGATTGGCGCCGACTCCCCATGGCGAACGGACGCCCCGAGGATTTCCCGATTGTTACCGACTCGGCGATCAATACCCGTAATTCCGTTGGTAGAGGGCATGTTTCACCGGAGAAGCATCGCGAGTCATCGGCGTGTCGAGTCTGAGATTGAAGGTCGGTGGACAAGCGTGGCCGGGTATGTGTTCCAGTAATGGTGCCTTGTCGCGGGGCCTGCTGTGAGTGCGCGACGCGTCGGACCGCCCCGCAGGGTTGGACGTCCCTCCCTGGGAGACCGTGTCGTCGTCAAGGCAGCTCTGGATCTGCAGGAGCTGGCCGTCGTCGACGTCCTGCGTGGCGAGATGGAACGGTCAACGTTTCTCGGCGTCATCTTCACCGAGCACATCGGTCGCCCGGATCTACACCCCCAACCCGACCAGCTGCCCCTGGTCGACAATGTACTCAGCCTCGGCACCGCGGCCGTCAAGCGCCTGATCCAAGAAATCGGCGAGGTGCCGCAGCGGCCCGCGCCGCGCCGGCGCCCGCGTCGTGTCCAGCCCCTGGAAGCCACCGTGCGCGTCCACCCGGACGTCCGCGAAGAGTTCAAACGCCGTAGCCAGCGAGCGGGCCTGTCCCTGCGCCAGTACAACGCTGACGTGATCCGCGAGCGGCTGGGCATCGAGCCCCGTGCGGGGCGGACGGAGGCGTTGCCCTTGGCGATGTGAGAGAGCGCTTCCTGACCCGAAATTCTTGCATTGGTTTGAGGCCGCTGGGTGAGGAAGCAGACGACCTAACTTCATAACTCGCGTTCAGCCGGGGCCCGTAAGTCCCCTGAACGTTCAACGCCCCCCAGTTGGCGCTGGAGGGCGTTGGGAACCCTGAAGGGTAGATGCTTTCGTGAGCACTTCCCACGGTAGCGCACATCTGCGTTCAGCACCAGATGATGCGCGCCGTGTTCATAGTCCATTTTTGCCCACGATCGGGCCCGGTTCGCCGCGACCACCGCAAGGGCCCGGGCGGCCGTACCGCGGCTGCACTGCACAACGTCATCAACGCGGCGTTGCGCGCACACCCCGGCGTCGACCACGCTCTCCGCGCGGCGTGCGGACATGGTTTGCCACAGTTGCCGGTGCTGGGATCGTTGAGCCGAATTGGCAGCTCCCCCAGGACATCTACCTGGAGTTGTCCGCCGACGCCTATGCCGGCGTCCCGTGCTGGACGGGCGGCGCACAACTGTGGGCGCGGGTGACGGTGCCCATCGCCTACTACAGCCACTACCGCACCCGCGTGGCACCGCACCTGCCCGGCGCGGCGGTCTCACTCAAAGCGATCGTGCGCGTGGCCGAGGCCCGGGCCCGCCACGCCGACTTCCGTACCGGGCGTAACTGCCGGCCCACCAACGATCGCCTGGTGTGCGATACGGGCCTGTCCAAGAGCACGGTGCAGCGGGCATCCAAGGCGTTGCGGTTGTTGGGGATGGCCACCGAAGTGTTCCGCGGCCGCCAGCGCACCCGCACCGAGCGGATGGCCAGCTGGCGGGTCGGGGATCGAGGTCGCGGATGGGCCAGCGTGTGGGCCTTGCACGTGCCGAGTTATCCACAATTGACACCCCATCCCGTAGGGTCTCTTTTAAGTAGTTATCTCTTGTTTTCGAAGAAAAAAGTAACTACCGGGCAAGCCCAAAAGCCTTCGGCTTCAACACAACGCGGCGCTTCGCGCCCGCCTCGACCCAACAAGTTCCGGTCTCGACATGCGGTCGTCGACCCAGGAGGGTACGCACTGGCCCGCGGCTGGCTGCGTGCGCCCCAAACGCCGCGCTGGGCACGTCGATACACCCCCCGGGGTGTGGAGCCGCAGCCTGACGGCCGTAGCCGCGCACGGCTGGACAGCCGAGGACCTCAACCAGCTGCTGCGCGACTGGGAACGCACCGGTGGCCACTGGATGCCGGCCGAGCCGTACAAGCCGATCGGGCTGATGTGCGCGGCGATCGGCTGGCATGAGCGCAACAACTCACTCGACGACCGGCCCGCTGCGCTGGAGTTGGCGATGGCGCAGGAGCGCCTGCGCCGCCACCAGGAGGAGCGTCGGCAGTTCCGCGCCGAGATGGAAGCTGCTCGCGTAGCGCGGCGTGAAGCCCAGAGCCGGCTCGGTCAGCCAGCCCATCGCGCTGCCCAGCAGGTCGCGGCCGAGATCGCGGCGCGCGCTGCGCGCAAGCGTGTGGCCGCCGCCGAGGCCGAGCGCCAGGCCCGCGCCGAGCTCGTTGCCCGTGTGCGGGGCCAGCAATGATGGTCGAGGGGTGCTAAACGGGCTGCCGCGCGCGCTTCGCACGCTTGCCACTGACGCGAATCTACTTGCGTGTCAGTGTATTTCGCTCCAGGGGATCGTTCCTGCTGTCGGCTGCAGAAGGCGATGTTGATCTCCCGCTGGCCGACGCCATGGCCGCGTTGTCAGGCGTCCGGTGGCGGTGGTGCGACGTACGGTTCGCCGATCGCGTTGGGGTCGAACCGGGGGTCGGTGGGCACCAGGTAGGACGCGAACAGGCCGCGCATGTGCTCGTAGATCTCATCGCGGGTCCTGCGCAGCACCGCGGTGATGATCTCTTCGAGTTCCACGTTGGTGTAGGCACTCATCGCTTCTGGCGCGATGTCGAGGTCGAGAAGATTGCCCCAGCTGTCGAATCGAGCGCGCACGTCATCGTGCAGCGTCGGCACGTTGATCCCCTCCACGGCGTCGAGGAACGCCTTGTTGCGGGCGCGCCAGTGCGCAATAGCGGCTTCGGCCTGGGCGACGTACTGATCGTCAGTCAGCGTCATGTCATCTTATCTCTTCTCTCAGAACGGGATTCGCGCGCCTCAACCCTGCCCTTGACCGGTTCGGCGTTCGGCGGGGTCGTCAGACGCAGCCGCTTCTCCTCATAGAGGCGCTTGTCATCCTCACTACCGCCGCCGCGGCCGGGGCCACCCATCATCGGCGGCATCATGCCCATTGGTGCGCCCATCCCGGCGCCGCCGCCGGCACTGCTCACTGTCGGCGTCGCACCCATTCCCACGGTGGGCGCCGGGGCTACCGCCGGGGCGGCCGCTGCTGAGGCCGGCGCCGCAGCAAGGCCCCCATCACCCGCCGAGGCGGGCTCGGTATCCCCAGGCTCGGCACCGCCGCCACCACCGTCACCCATCCCGAGATCGCCGGGACCGCCGCCCTCACCCAATGACGGGTCAGACCCACCAGGTTGTCCGCCTGCGAGCCCTTGCAGCGCCGAGGCGCCGCCCTGGGCCAGGCCGCTGACGAGCTGGGTACCGGTCTGCTGAACTTGGTTCGCGGCGCCGCTGAGCGCACCAAGAAGGCCGCCGGCCGCGCCGGCGACGACTCCGAGCACCGTGGGCAACAGTGTCTGCAGCATCTCCGCGCCGCCGCCAGCGGAATCAGCCAGGGGGTTGCCGGCGGGACCGGTGGCGTCGGCGGCATCACCGGTCGCGGGCAGTGACCCATCCTCGGTGCCCGGTGTCGCTCCTGGCTGTCCCGGAACCCCGGGAGGTGTAGTTGTTGCGACGCCCGGCTCCAGAGGCTTGGCTTGCAGTTGCCCGCCTGCGGTGTAGGTGGTGTAGCTGTTGATGGCTTGTTGGTGGGCTGCGGCGAGTTCGGATTGCAGCTGGGCCACGACAGCGGTGTAGCGTCCGCCGCTCTGCGCGTTGTGCGCGGCCGCAGCGCGTAGCCGCTGCTCCAGATCAGCGAAGTGTTGCGGGGTGGGGATGTTGGCGCGGGCCTGGCGGAAGTTGTTGGCCTGCACGGTCGCATCCCGCGACAAGCCGCGCGACTGGTCGGCGTGGCGGGTGTAGGTCGACTCCAGCGCGGCCAGGTGCGTGCTGGCCTGGTCGGCGGCTGAGGAGTCCCAATTCTGCTCACTGGTCCACCGGGCCGAGCGCACCGACTGGGCGGCCGAATCAAGTTGAGCGGCATGGGCATTCAACGCCTGGGCGGCGGTCTCCAGCGCTTCGGGGCCGGGACCTCCGTGCATGAGTGCGGCGATGTCCTTGCCGGACGTTGGCTGCACCCCCGGCGCCGGAATGGGGGGTGCGACCAGCGATGGACCACCGATCGTCGAGGGATCACCCACCGGGACGGAGGTCGCACGTCCCGGAGAGCCGGCGGCCAGGGACGCGGCGTTGGCGTGTTCCTGGTCTTCGTAGGTGGTGGCGGTGCTGTGCATCCGTGAGCTGGCCTGGGCGGTCTTGTGGTTGACGGCCATGGTGGCGTTGACCAGCTCACTGATCGACGCCGATAGCGCGTAGGCGATCTTCACCGACGTGGCGTCTGCCGCGCAGGGCGTGACCGCCGGCGCGGGTGCCGCCACCGCGGAGCTGGCCGTCGACAGACCAGCCCCGGCGGCACGCACACCGTCGGGGTCGATGAAGAGATTTGCGCTACTGGCCATGAAGCAACCTTGATCTAGGTCCGCAGCGTCTGCTGGTTCTCGTGCTCTTGATCGGCGTAGGTCTGCAGGTTGCTGCGGATGTGGTTGGCGACAGCCTGGGCGTTGGCGGCCAGGCGCTGGCCGAGCTCGTGACGAGCAGCCAAGGTGTCGGCGTAAGCCTGCCCGACTGTCGAGGAGCCGATCTTGCCGAAGGCATGCCGGGCAGCTTCAAGGGCGTCGGGGTCGGCGGCCATACGGCGAGCTGCTTCTGCGCTTTCGTTGTCCCACCAGGAGGCGTGGTCCTCCCAGGCCTCGAAATCCACCCGCAGCTGGTTGGCCATGGCTTCGTCCTTTCACTCTATGGGTTGTTTGCCCAGCGTAACCCCGGTGCGCGGCGGTTAGCGCGGCCTCAAAAATCCAAATATTTGGCGCGATAGGCGGCGATCTCGGACTCGCTGGGATAGGTGTCGTCCGGCGGCATATCGGCACCGAGTTCGTTCATGCGTTGGCGCTGTGCGAAGCGGGCCCGCATGAGCGCCAGCCGGTGTAGGTGCATCAGACGCTCCGACAGGGTCTCTGCCGACCAGGTGGCGTTGATCTCCGGCTCGAGCTGCACTCGCACGACACCGCCGGTGCCGTCCAGTTCCACCAGCAGCAAGCCGGTGCGCGAGGTCTCGACGTAGGTACGTTCGGCCGTCTCGGCTTCTGACTGCATCCTGCGGGCTCCCCTATGCCGTGGGGTTACCGGTCGGCGGGGCCGTGGTAACCGAAGCTGATGCCGGTGTGCCGGTTGCTGGCGCCGGCACCGTCGCCTGCGTCCCGCCCCCAGCTGCCGGCGGTCCGGTCCAGCCCAAGAAGTCCGACGAGCTGGGCAGCGCCGAGACGGGTTTGAGCTGGCCGTCTAGCCAGATTTTGCCATTGCCCATGTACATCACCGCGGGCTTGGCCTCGAACTGGGCATAGTCGCCGGGCCGCAGACTGTTGCGGTCGACCGGATTCATCACCGGTGAGCCCGCCGGCGGGATCTGATCGCCATAGGCAGCGCTCACCGATGACCCGGTGAGAACGGCCTTCATCGCGCCCGCACGCTGCGCGTCAGTGGCGGTCACCGAGGTGCCATCGGGCAAAGACACAGTGCGCTGCGGATCGGCCGCCGGAGCCGCCGCGGGCGCGGCTGCCGCCGGGGTGTTGGCCACCGGCTGCACCGTGTTCGGATCTGCGGGGGCCTTGGCGTCCTCCTTGCCCTTGTCGGCCGGTGGATCATCGGTTTTACCCTGGTCGTCTTTGAAGGCGTCTTCGGGCTTATCGGATTTCCCGTCACCCTTGGTGTCGGAGAACTTGTCGTCGGTGCTGGCCGGGTCCTGTCCGTTCTTATCGGAGAACTGCGAGGCCAGACCCGGCAGCGCCGATCCCAGCCCGCCCAAGGCGCCGCCCAGCGAGTCCAGCGGCGAACCCCCCGCGCCGAGGCCGCCAAGCATGCCGGGCAGCGCCGAACCGAGGCCAGCCAGCGACGACAGGGGGTCCCCGCCCATGCCACCCATACCCATCGGGCCCATGCCAGCTAGTGGATCGGTCAGCGGGTCACCGCCGGCATCGGCATCCGCCGGTGCACCCGCCCCGGCCCCGGCGTCGGCAGGGGGCGGGGCGGCATCCCCGCCCCCGCCGCCGGAGGAGTTGCGACCAGATCCGCCCTCACTGCCGGCCGAACCCTTGTCTTCTCCCTCACCAGACTTGGGCCCGTTGGTGCGGTACTCCTGGCCCAGGGCATCCATGATGGCCGCCTGGGTCTTGGCGTCGACCTGGGAATCGCTAAGCAACTTTTGGATCTCACCAAACTTCTGATCCATGTACTTCTGGAACGCCATCACCGAGGCCGGGTCCCCCATCTCGGGGGCGATCTGCTTGGACTTGGCCTGGATGTCGGCCAGGATCGCGTTGACCTTATCGCGTGCCTGCTGATTGGACTCGAAGATCTGCTTGAGCAGCGTGGCCAGCTTGTCATCGGTCAGGGCGGCGCCGTCGACGTACTTGTTGTACTGATCGCCGGCGTTGGTCGCACCGTCGTTCAATCCGCCCGCGCTGTCAGCCGGCGGGGCCGGGGCCGGCGGGGGTGCGGCCGGTGGCCTGCCGGGGCCGTAGAGCGCAGTGTTGGTGCGCTGCAACGGAGTTTGTGACGGGGGGTGATCATCATCGCCGAACACGCGACCCACCGCGGTCACCACCTTCACCGCGTTCTCGACCGCGGGTTCGAGCACGTCCTGCACAATGTTGGGAAGACTCGGAAGACCGAAAGTCACGAGCGGACGTCCTCTCTGTTCACCACCTCGCTGCTGTCTACGACGCTAAGCCCGGCTGACCCTCGATAGCTACGGGCATAGGAACTAATTCAGGACGCTCCCGCACCACCTCGGTGGCGGTCTGGCGGATACGAGCAATGACATCGTGGTGACCGACACCGACCTCCTCCCCGATGGCACGCAGCGACATCTGTGGGCGCACCTCGAACAGCCGCCACAGCGCCTGACTCAGCGTGGCTTCGGAGTGATTGGTCAACCGGCCGCGGGTGTGGATCTCACGGGCCAACTCCAGCCACCGCTGGCCCCGGTCATGATCGGCCCGCACTGGCACCTCAACGGTGCGACGCGGCTGTGAGGAGGCCATTTCACGGGAAGGGTTGAACCGCCACAATATTTGGACCGCGTGCGTGCTCCCCAAAATCCCGGCCGGTGGCACACATGCCACGGCGAACGCCAGGGCGGTCGGCAGCGGCGCTGTGGCCGGCAAGGTGGCGTGCAAGGCGTTCCCGCCGACGCTGACCAGCGCTCCCCCGCCGAGCATCGCCCAGAAAAACTGTCTGTTCTTGCGCTGATCCGGGTACGCGGCGGTGGCCAGGATGCCCATCGTCGCCAAAATGATTGCGCCATCGACGATTCCGGGCCACAGATACGGAAGCCAGCCCGTCCAGCTGCCCGTGCGGCGCGCGAGATCACTTAGCGCGGCGAACGACAGAATGAAGCTGGAGACGGCGATCGCCGCGGTGATCGCCACAGCCAAGGCTCGACTCGCCCGCACCAGCGCTGGTACCTCTGCAGTGCCGGTGGTCGGCTCGCCCGTGTCGAACCAGGTGTGAACCTCGTCGGGGAGCTGCCCACCGGTGGCGTCATTGCGATCGCCTTCGGTGAGCGTGATCAATTCGTCGACTGCGGTCATGGGTCTCACTACCTTCAGGGAAAGGTGCTGTCATCACAGGCGTTCACGCGGGGGAACCGGCAATTCCGCCGTGCGGCCGGGCCGTGGCTGCGAAAGCCTGTGTCTCGCCTTCTATCCAACAGCCAAGCATCGCGCCTTCGCGACGCCCCAAACAGATCTGATCGACAAAGCGTTGAAAGGCCGTCAGGGTCGCGGGATCCGCCGAGCAGGAACCGAGCTCGCGCTGTTTGGCCGAAATCTCCGCCAGAATGGCCGACACCTTGTCCCGCGATGCCTGACTGGCGGCGAAGATCTGCTTGAGCTGCGCTGCCAACTTGTCGTCGGTGCCGGCAGCGGTGGCAACGCTGCCCTGGTACCTCTCCCCGGCAGCCCCCGCCCCGTCGGTCAAGCCCCCGATCCTGCCGGCGGCGCCGGCGGGGCGCTCGGTGCCGACGCACCGGGCCCCACCGCCGGGTCGGCGTGGGACGGACTCGCCGGATGATGGCCGGCGAACGACGTTCTCGCGGCAGCCACCACCTCCATCACGTTGCGCACCGCATCCTCGACAACGTTCTCGATAAACCCAGGGACTCCGACGCTCACCTCCCGCTCTCCGCCACGTTGGTCCGGGCATCCGGCCCGGCCAGGTCACCATAGGCGCGCCCAAGGCGCTCAACTACGGCCAAGACGCGCCAAAAATTGTCGAATTTCGGTGCGGCACTGCGCAGCAGCAGTCCCCTACGGTGAAGGTCATGGCGAGGACCTCACCCAGTCCAACACCAGGTCGGCAACCGGACCTGACACTGCCGTGACAGATGTGAACAATGTTGCGGCGTGTCACACCCCGAATCGGGGCCGAACTAGGGCATCCTCACCATGAGGTGACGGATATCCGTCACGACCGGCAGGACGGATATCCGTCAGTCTGACACAGGCGGGCGGGGCCCTCCAGGCCGGACGGATAGCCGTCACCTCGCTTGACGATGGCGGATATCCGTCATCGCTATCGGGACGGATATCCGTCCGGATCGACGCGAAAGGAGTTCGGCCACAACGGTTCCGGGCTGGTTGCCGCCAGCTGCGGCATAACTTCATAGGTCTTGCGAGAGCCCCTGTAAACGCGAAACCCCCGGCCACGACAGCCGAGGGTCGTTGATTTGGGTTGCCGCCCAAATCAGTGGCTTTCGCGCTCTCCCCACTCCAAAGGGAATCGTCATGAAAGACGCATTCCACGGTAGCGCACACACATCGGTCGGTCTAGACCTGGCGTCGCGCCGTGGCCAGCACAACCATGCCCTTCACCCCTACCGCGGATGCACCAAGGCGCGACCGCGCCGCGGGGTCGCCCACACCGCACCCCAATGGATCGTGCGCGCTGCCGGTCACTGCATCGACCACGTCGCCCGCATCACGCTCGAGATCGACGTCCCGTGGGCGGCGATCCCCTGCTGGAGCGGTCAGGCTCGTCAATGGGCGCACGTCACCGTCCCCAACGCCTACAAGGACCGCTACGACACGCACGTACGGCCGGTGATGCCGGGAAATCCGGTAAGCCTCAAAACATTAGTGGTCGTGGCCGAAGCCCGCGCGTCCTTCGCCGACCACCGCACCGGACGGGACTGCCGGCCCACCAACGCCCGGCTGGCCGAGATCACCGGGCTGTCGGTCCGGACGGTGCAGCGGGCGTCCACGACGCTTCGCCTGCTGGGCGTGGCCACCGAGGTGATGCGCGGCAGGCAGCGCACCCGGGCTGAGCGGTTCGCCAGCTGGCGCGTCGGTGATCGAGGTCGTGGGTGGGCATCGGTATGGGCTTTGCATGACAACCGGTTTCGAGCGCTGTCACCCCATCCCGGAGGGTCTCTTTTAATTCATAAAACCTCACCTAAGAAATCACTCACTACCAACAGCCAGCGCCAAGGCGCTGGTCGCAGCGCCGCTCCGCGGCGCCGAAGCCTCGACAAACAAGGCCTGGCGCTGGCAAACGCCTGGCTATTCGACCAGCAAAGTCCCCCGTGGGCCCGGCGCTACCGCACCGGGGCGCCGTGGGCGGCGATTCTGGCCGGTCCGGCCCGGCACGGGTGGACGCCACGGGATCTCAACCAGCTGATCACCGACTGGAGTGGTACCGGACACCGGCTTCCGGACAGCCCACACAAGCCGATCGGGCTGCTCGGCAAGATCCTCACGACGCACGGCAACCTCGAGGAACGTCCGGCCGCGCTGGACGTCGCGCGCGAGCAGGCCGAGCTCGCGGCCGCGCGGCAGCGGGTGCAGCGCCAGTTCGAGGAGCGCGAAATCGCCGAGCAGGCACGCGAGTCGGGCCGTGCGGCGTTGGGCGGTTCCGGTCATGCCGCGGCCCGTCATGCGCTCAACGAGATCGCGGCACGCCGCCGGCGCCGCGGGGGCGGAGCCCAGCGATGAGCCGCACGCTGGGCTCGGGCCCGCGGGTGTCGGCTGGCCTGCCGTGCCATGCCGAGCCCGACCGGTGGTTTGACCGTGAGGACCGCAGCGTCGCGCTACGTGGCTGTCTGGCTTGCCCGGTGCGCGGCTGGTGCGCTCGAGAAGCGTTGCGCACCAGGGCGTCTTGGGGAATGTGGGCCGGGGTGTGGATTGATGGTCAGCATCGCGACGCGATCGGCTACTTGCGGAGCGTGGCTGCCGCCCCGCCGACTCCCGTAGTGCTCCACCGGCCCAACGGTATGGTGGATAAGGTTGCGCCACAACGGCGTTACGCATCCGCGTCACCACAGGCGTTGATCGCCGCACGCTCCAGTGGGCACTGCGAAGTCATGCTCGACGGCTGCCGCTACAGCGGCGATGTCCTCCTCAGCCGCGTCACCGGCTGCCCCGATCCAGACTTGCCCACGGCGGCCCACGGCTTTCTGGCGTGCCCCCCGTGTCAGTCGCGGCTGGAACAACCCGCTCGCATCGCCGTGCGCGAACTCGGATACCGACTGCACTCCCCCACCGAGGCGCTCACCGCGCCGTTCTACTGGCGCCAATCGGGTTGGGCCATCCTGGATCCCGGCGGCCAACGCCACGCCTCCATCGGAGCGCGGCACCGGCGAGCAAGCTGAGTTCCCGGGTTACTGCAGTAAACCACCGCCGGAAACACTCCCCTCCGACCAAGTGCCGGCGAAGGCTCGCGCGGTCAGTAGCAGGTCGTCGCGCTTGGCCTCCAGCCAGGTCGCCCGCACCCGCGACGTCGTATCCGGGCGCTTTCCGCGGCGTGTGCAACCATCATCAAACGGGCGGGCCTAGCTGGCGCAATTCCCTATCCCGTCCAGACCGAGGCCTGGGTTTTGCGTATCGCACGCGACGCCAACCTCTCAGCCGCTGAATCCCAACGGGGACAGGGCCTTTCCACCCGACGATCCCGACAAATTGACTATGACCGTCCTTATGTGGGCGCCGCGCCGAACCCCGGTGATGTTGCACGCCCTTCGAGGATGGACGAAATCCGCACCTCAAGTGTGGTTGCCGACGGATTCTCATCCCGGGAGTGTTGGACGTGTTGCGACTACGGACATTGCCAAGGGTGGTGAACTGTAGCCAGCATCTCGCCGCTAAGAGCGCTCGAGCAGCTCCACGAGTGTCTTGAGCCGGTCGGCTCCGAGGAACTCGCGGAGGGCACCGGCCAATAAGGCGGGATTGGTGTCGAACTTGCCCAGGGCCGCGGCTACGGCACGTGTCTGCGCCGGAGGCCTCCGCTCCCGCGATGGGTCGTCGGCCGATTCTTCTTTGGCTTTCGCCTTGTCCAGCGCCGCATTCCACCGCGCCACCTGTTCCCAGTGCGGGACTCGCGCCAGCGTGCGGGCTTCGCGGATGGCGAGCTCGCCGCGGCGCAGCGCAGTCTGTAGCTCTGGCGCGAGCTGCAGTAGCGCTCGGCGTTGAGACACCCAAGCGCCGGTCTTGTGCAGCCGCTGGGCGGCGATATCGGCTCGACCACATTCGACGACAAGAGATTCCACCGCCTTGGCTTCTTCGATCACATCAAGGTCTTGGCGGTCGACGTTTTCCGCGATGGCCGCCGAAATCAGGGTGATACGGTCGCGGGCAATCTCGTCATTGACGACGATGGCAAGGTCGGTGCGCCCGTATCGGTGGGCGGCAGCGAGTCGGCGGCAACCGTTGATGACCACGTACCGGGTGTCGATCGCATCATCGGGGTACAGCGCGAGGTAGGCGGTCCGGGTTACGACGGTGGCCGCCTGCAGCTGCAGGTCGGCGATGGACTCGAGATCCTTGAGATCACCGAGGTCGTCGCGCGGGTTACGCGGGTTGGGAGTCAGATCGCGCAGCGCAACCGTGCGCGGCGCGGGTGTCGGCGTGGTCATCTTCTCGACCGGCGAGTGGTCTCCGACAGCGCTGGCGAGGTCGGCGAGGCTGGTGCGTTGGCCACGGCTCATGTCAGCGCCCTCCCCCGATGTTGAGCTCGAGCGCGAATCGGTAGAAGTCTTCCCGGGCTTGCAGGGCGACGCGGTTGAGCGGGTATTCGGTGACGACTTGCCCGTCCGCACTGGCCCGCGCGTGCAGCTTGTAATGCCGAATGACGGTTTTAGCCAGAGGCCAACCATTGGCCTTGACGAACTCTTGGGTCTCCCGTAGGTCACCGTGCCCGTCGCGCGGGTCCCAGTTGTTGATGACCACAAGGTAGGGAATGCCGCGCGGGCGAATGACCTTGTTGA
This sequence comes from Mycolicibacterium crocinum, assembly GCF_022370635.2. The sequence goes on from NZ_CP092363.2 coordinate 45,619, forward strand.
TCGTGCGCGCAGTGGGGTCGAAGCTCAGCGGTTCGGTTTCGATGGGCACGATGATCTGATCGGCGACGTCGAGGACGGCACGCAGCGCGTCGGCGGACGGGCCCCTCCCCAGCGGGTCGTCGCCATCCTCCCCGGCGCTGAGGTCGATCCAACCGGGGGTATCGATGTACACGTGTTTGATCCCGGGGAGGTTCTTAATGCCGGCGAGGCCCTCGAGGTCATCGTGCGCCTGTACGACATGGAAGGGTAGATCTTTCATGCGGGCCGCCCACCACACCGCCGAGCCTTGTGGATCGACGGACACGGCGGCCACCGGGGAACTCGCCTCAGGGTCGTCGTCGTTGAGGACATCGGCGGTGACGGCGGCCAGATTGACGGCGATCGTGCTCTTGCCGACGCCACCTTTTTGGTTCAAAACAACGTGAATAGCCATGAATGGCCTTCCGTGTGCTTCCCCCGCACTGCGGGGTACTTCGGATCGGTCGCTGTTGAGAGTAGTGGCCAAAGCAGGTTTTCGAGTTTTCAGCGACCGCGACACGCGCGGAGGTCGTACCACACTGAACCGCATGTCCGGCTCTGCGCAGCCCCAGTCGTTTGCCACTTAACCGCGGTTAATTGGAAAACACGCCCCAGGGTCGGTGAATCCGCAGAAAATTCCTGGGCAATGCAGCCATCGGGGCCTCAGTGACCTTTGCTGCGAGGGATCCACCTGTTGCCAGTGCCACTGGTGTGCGGCCTAGCGAATGCGCACTCCCCCGGGCGTTCTGACGCGCTGCTCACGCCTGGCCGCGCCGTGCCTTCGCACGCCCACCTCGTCGTGAGGCTCAGACGTGCCTCATCGTGCCGGTCGCGTGAGATTCCTGCGCAACGTCGGTGAGGGCCAATCGGCCGACCATCGTCGAAGGTTTCACAGCACGGGAAGGCCTGGGCACAGCGCCGATGGCATGATGGAGCTACGGCCGACCTCGGTCCAACTGAACCTCGCCGAGGTCGGCGCCAACGCTGATGCAGCGATCGCCGATGTCGTAGTCCCGCTGACATCAGCCGGACGGACACTGCGCGTCGCGCTGTCCCCGCCACCGTTCCGCGATCTACTCTCGTCCTGGCCTCCCGGGTCCACAACGAACGACGCCGGCCCTGGGGTACGGACCACGGACCTCGGCACGGCGTGGCGTGGTGACATGACGGCGACCTCCAAGTGAGGTGCGGGCTGTCTAGGACCGCACCAACTCTCCGCGGAGGTCGTCGTGTCCCACACCGTAAAGCCCCACCGTCAGCGACTGGTCGCCTGTGCGCCTGGCTCGTTGCGCTGTTGGGGACGGCTGATCGCTTGCACGTCGATGTCACGAAGGGGCAAGTTCCCGACGGGAAGCGGCGCGGGGGCCTAGCCGCGGTATGTGCGATGAGCGCATGCGTGGCCAAATAGCGCCGCGCAGGACTTACTCACCGCATCGGGCTATTACGTCACTGTGACGGCCAGCTAGGTGAGGTTGAATTCGTAGCGCAGGGCCTGCTCGACGAGTGCGCTGCGGGTTCCTGCTCCCCACGCGGGGACAAGCTCATCGAGGCGCCGGCCGTTGGCGGCGTTGACGCCGGAGAGTACGACAGTGCGTGGAGCGACCGCGTGACGGCGCCGCCGCGGCACGGCGCTGGACGACGGGCGGGCGAACAGACCCCCCTCCCCCACCGTGTCTTCCATGGCGTCCCATGTCGTCGCGAGCTGATCGGCGTGTTTTTCGATCGCATCGAGGACGATGGCGCCCATCGGGCGGGCGAGGCCACGCCGGGTCTTCTTCTCCGTGATCTGGAGGTGGTAGAGCGCGTCGTACACCTCGGCGGAGAGCAGGACTTCTGGCGGCCGGTAGCGGGTCTGTACCTCCCCAGCCGCGGCAGCGGCGGACACACTGCGTAGCCGCGGTGCCGGCGCCGCGGGCGACGGCACCGCGACCGGCGGCTGCGGGGCCTGTGCGGCGGATGGGGGTGCGGCCTGCGCGGACACTGGTGGCGGCGACGGCGACGGTTGCGCTGTGGTCGCGACAGGTTGTGGTCGCGGCGGCGCGGTGGGCTTTCCTGGCCAGAGGTCGTCGAGGTCGTCGTTGAGCGCTGATGGATCGAAGACCGGCTTGCTCTTGGCGCGAGGCGGTGTCATCCGACACGCTCCTGGGCCTGCGCGGCGGCCATGGACTCGAAGCGCGCCAGTCGTTTGACGATCTCGCGGACGAGCTCCTGGTAGTCAGCCGCCAACGCGCTGGGGTCACTGGTCCACAGCGCGCGCTCGGGACTCTTCTTATCTCGGAGGCGCGAAAGGCGAAGGCGGCGGTCGTCGTTGGCCAGGGCCACCAGTTCGCCGGCGGTTTTGTGCAGTGTGCGCATGTCGACGGCCGCGGCCGGAGCGGAGCGGATGGTGATGTCGAACGGGGAGGTGCCGCTGCCCTCGAGCATTTCGTTGATTTGGGCGAACACTTCTTGGTTGCGTTTCACGGCGCGGGGGTTGACGTCGAAGAGCAGTACCCCGAGCAGCTGGATGAGGGCGCCGCTTTTGCGGGCCCGCCAGAATCGTTGGGCCAGACGCGCGACGCCGCCGATGCTGGCCTGATCGTCGCGAGTCGGGATCAGCAGGTAGTTGGCCACCGACAGGTAGGTGTCCAGCAGGGGTACGTCGCCGGGCCCTGAGTCGATGACGACGAGGTCGTAACTCTCGGTTTCGCACAGCGCCTCAAGCTGGATCTGGAGGTGCTCGGTCATGTTGATGCCGTTTTCGGCCATGAGATGCGCGCTGGCGCCGACGACTGCCACTTGCGGGCCGCCCGCAATGACGTCGAGGTTCGGGCGGACGTTGCGGATGGGGGCCAGCGGCGCCCCGAACTGCAGTGTCTGGGCCAGGGATCGGCCCTTGTCCCCGTCGACGCCGAGGTCTTCCACGGTCACGTTGGCCTGGGGGTCACCGTCGACGACGAGCACGCGGTAGCCTCTGCGGCCGCCGGCGGCGATCATTTCAGCGACTGCGGCGACCGTGGTCGACTTCCCTACCCCGCCCTTTTGATTGGCCACGAGGATGGCCCTGGCTGGTCCGTTCATGGTCATACACCGCAAGTTACCGACAGAACGCACGGTTGCCTGTCAGGCGCATGGCCGTGAGTCCGAACCGTTACGCACCTGACTGCCCGGACGTGTTCTCCGACGGCGTCACGGCGGATTGCGTGGCCGAGTTCCGGCACGGTGGTGATGGGGTGTGCACCCAGGTGGGTTAGGCGGTGCCACCGTGCGCTGCTACGTCCGTACCTTCACACGGGTGCGCGGCCGTCGATACGTACGGTTGTTGATCCAGTGCTACTTCGGTGCGGCGGTGCGTGTTTCGTGACGGGTGATCGCCCGTGAGGTGGTGCGTGTTCACCGCGATATAGACGTGCGGGTGCACGGACGTGTGTGTGCCGCCGCAGATCCGTCATTAATGCGGTGGTACGGACGTGTCGACGGACGGAGTAATCCCGTTGTAGTGACGTTGTCAGCACGGCTCTACAGCCGTTGATTATCCGTGCAGAGGCACGTCTGTTTGTGTGTCGGTTAGGCGGGCACTGATACGGGTCGAGCACCGTCATATGTCCGTCGATACACAGTGGGCTCGCCCGGGGTTAATCCGTCGAAGATCCGTATTTCGCAGGTAATAGCCTCATCCGATGAATCAGGGGAGTAGCCGGAAGATCGCGTTGGACGGGGCGCTGCGCGCCGCCGCGGCGACCGCGGTGATGAGCCACGACGACTGCGACAGTTTGGCTCGCTTGAAGAATCTGCCGGCATCGAACCGGCATCGAACACGTCTCCATCGACCCCCCGGCTGGATCGACCTCAACGCCAGCGACGACCCCGCCGACCCGCTCGGCACGGGGCCCACCGCTGACGCGTTGCGCGCGGTCCTCGATGTCGCCGATCAGGTGATCATGCCCATCGAAACCGAACCGCTGAATTCATCAACGCCAACGGGTGGTCGTTGGCGCACACCCGTGGTCCGCCACGACACCCTGCACTCGCGGGCCAGGGCCGACGGGCAGGTGGTCACCGAGTATCCAGTCAACCGGGTCGCCTTGCAGGCTCGCGAAGACTTCTACCGGTTCGCCCTGGAGCTCAGTATCGGGGGAGGGTGCTGATGGCACCCGGACAACCCACTTAGAGGTCGGCCAGCTCGCCCAGGTGCCCCGGCGTCATGAACTGCGCCAGCGCGTCGAGGTAGTTGCGCGCCACCGCGCGGTATTTGTCGGCTGCGGAGTGCGTCGACTGATCCGCATCGAGCAGGTCCTGCTGTGCGGCGATCAGCAACCGGTTCGTTTCTTGCAACGACACAACCTGCGCGCGTAGCTCCTCCACCACGACGGTGGGCGCCCCGGCCGAGACAGCACCCGGCTCGGCCGGCAGGGCATCGGCGTAGACATACCAACGCAGCCGTTCCGGGCGCGGCATCGCGCCACCACGCAACTCACCGGCGGTGATGGCCCGGATCAGGGTGCGCGGATCCTTCCCCAGCCGGGCGGCGGCAACCTTGAGCGACACGACCGCACCCTGCGGCGTGGTCTCCACCCCTTGGGGCGGCTGCTTGGGTTGCGTCATCGCTTGTCAGCCCACTGCGGGCATGCTCCTTCCGTAGAAGCATTATGCTCCTAACTAGCAGCAACTTAGCGACATCCGACGCGCGAGCATCGGCTGATGTTGCTAAATAAGGGCATTGATGCCGTAAACTAGCGACATGCCGCCAGGCGGCGCCACAACATCGACGGTGCCGAAGGAGTGAACGTGAGCAGGGTCAAGAGCGAAACGCGCCAGCTCACCGAGGGTGTGTTCGTGCGCTTCCGCCCGTCCGATTACGACGAGATCCGTCAGGAAGCCGATCGGCGCGGCATCAGTGTCGCGCAGCTCCTGCGCGAGACCACCCTGAGCAGCGTGCGATCGACCAGCCTGCGCGCCTCCTGACGGAACGGCCACTAATCCGCCGCAACCGCCAGCCCCGAGCCCTCTTTCGCACCGATCGCGGCGAACGCGCAGCGTAACCGGTCAGCGCGCGCCAACACCGAGTGCACCGCGAACGGTCGGCTGCTGTCTAGCTCGAGGACCGCCGGCGCGGTCCGCAGCTCCGCACTAGCCAGGCCCAACAACACCATCGTGGCGGGGCGCAGGTCATCATCGCGGGCGTCGATGACCAGCTCGTCGAGCCACTCCCTGCCGTCCTCATCGATGGCGAACCGGTCGGCCTGCCCGACCAGCCCGTCGATCACCGCGATGATCTCATCGCGGTGTGACTGCACCCAGGCCAATTCACCCGGCGCGCGCTCGCGGGACTCGCGCTCCAGGCGCCGGGCAGCGCGGGTGATCTTCTCATCTGGCCGGTCATAGCGCAGCAAGGCCTCCAGCCGATCGATACGGTCCAGCACGCCCTGCTTGCCCACCCCGACCTGGGCGCCCAGCTGCGACAGGAACAAGCCTCGGTCGATCCCGGCGCGCAGAAAGTGCAATTCCCGACGCCGGTCTTCCCACCACAGCCAATTATTGAGGGTCAACGCATCGCAGACATCGGCCTGCAGCACCCAGCGGGGAATGTCCACCCCGCTGAATTTCCGCAGGTAATCCAGCACTTCGCGGGGGTCGGAGTCCGCCGAATCCGGCAATCGGGACCGGTTACGATCCTCCACCTTGATGCGCCGACTGGCGATCACCGTGATGGCCCGACCGACCTCACTGCGATGGACCTTCGGGCGGGCGGCCACCCCATCAGTATTTCACTGACGGATAAATCGGCCGTTACCTGCGGATGAGCGTGTCGTGACACCGCGTCGCACCCATCGCGGTGGTTGGGGGCATCCCGAGCCGGTTACGGTCCGGCGAAAATCGCACCACTATTTTCTCCGATGGCCGCCAGTGTCGGCGGCCGGCCCTACTGTGCTCCGCATGGAGTCAGATGCCCACGCTGAGCACATCGCGATGCTGGCCCTGCTTCAGGAACGGCCAGCCTTGGCCGGCCAACGTCGCGGGGACACCAGCTGGCCGGCCATCTCAGCCGAAGTGTCGCTACGCGGCTCAGCCTGCGCACTGTGGCAGGACTTGCACCCGCTCACCTTCGACGGCATGGATTTCCAACCAGACCTCGACCGCGCCCACGCCCGGCTGGCCTCCTGGCGCGACGGCGATTTTCGGCTGATCACCGTCCTCGACGACGACTATCCGATGCAGCTGCGCACTGTCCACGACATGCCGCCGATCCTGTTCGTCAAAGGACACCTGCACGCCGACGACGTCGGCGTCTCGGTCGTGGGAGCCCGCGCGGCCAGCCAACGGGGCCGCGCGATGGCCGCCCACATCGCCACCGGCCTGGCCGAGCGCGGCATCATGGTGATCTCCGGGCTCGCCGCGGGCATCGATACCGCCGCACACCGCGCCACCCTCGCCGCCGGGGGACTGCCGATCGGGGTCATCGGCACCGGGATCTCCGGCGTCTACCCGGACAACGACGCCAGCGCACAGCTGCACCGACAGGTCGCCACCGCCGGTGCCTTGGTGTCCCAGTTCTGGCCCAACGCCCCGCCGCACCGGCACAACTTTCCGCTGCGCAACGCCACCATGTCTGGTCTCGGCTACGCCTCCGTCATCGTCGAAGCCGGCGAGCACAGCGGAACCAGAGTGCAGGCCCGCGCCGCCCTGGCCCACGGCCGGCCAGTCATCCTCACCGATACCGTCGCCGCCGGCACCCAGTGGGGTCAGGCCCTGACCGGCCGCCCCGGTGTGTACGTCGCCAGCAGTACCGCCGACGTTCTCGGCCTCGTCGAAGAACTCATCACGGCAGCACGCAACACCGACCTCGTCAGCCTGCCGGGTGCCTGCGACGATGCCCAGTGACCGCACCGCTGAAATCTCCCGGCTGCTCACCAGCACCGCCGGAGGCTACCTGCACAACACCATCCGTGAAACCGGCCGCACGTGCTCGGTCTGCGCCGCACCGGTCGACCGATACCCAACCTGCTGGCGCTGCCAATCGAAGTCCCTCGCCGGGCTGGCCGACCTGGGTCGTCCCGCTGACCTACGCCATCACCGGGCGGCTATTTGATGACGTTGCCGCGCACTGGGCGGCTCTTACCAAGCAAGTGATGCACCGTGCATCACCACGGTCGCCGTGCGCTGATCGTTGCGGGCATGGACTGCACAGCGCGCAGCGGGAGACGCACGATTCGCACAAACCGTTCGATCTCTGACTGCACTTTGTTCATGGTGCCCTTGAGGCCCACAGCCAAAGGCTGGGTGGAACCGGGGCCTCCGCCGCGCTGCCCGCAAGGCCACCCCCTGCGCGGACCGCATCGGGTGTTGGTCGGCACGCAGCAGTGCGCCACCTGCTCACGCCGCGGCGAAAGGCCGCACCGGACTTACACTTGTCGCGCCTGCGGGGCCTCGGCGTACGACCCCCCGGAGCGGCCCGACTGTACCTTCACCGCCTTAGACGGCCGGCCACTTAACCAGGCCCGCAACAAGCCCGCGGAGTCAAAGACTCGGAGCTAGGCCTGGCCACCGATGGATCAGTGATGGCGACCGCACGCCGAACGCAAGCCGGGCCGGGACTCAGTCCGCGATCTTGGCCAAGATCGCGTCGGTGACCTGCACCGGACGGTCGGCAATGTCGTAGGAGCACATCAGCCCGTCGACCACTGCGTTGGATTTGGCCGCCATGAACCGTGCGCACGCCCATCTCTTACTGTCGTCAGGCTGGCGGACCATCGTGGTCACTGCGCCGGTCTGAACAACATCGCCGATCGTCCAGTTCGGGGGCGTCAATCCATCACTGCGGGTCTCACTGACTTGCCGACCAGTGCAGGCTCTCCACTGGTCGGTGATGCGTTGAGCGGCCAAAGCAGCGGCGGCAGGATCAGGGAAGAGCACAATCATCTGCGCGACAGCGTGAGCCCCCTTGGGGCCGGGGTCCTTATAGGTCTGTCCGTAGGCATCGGTGGCGTTGAGGCCCGCGTAGGTGCTGGCCTCCCCATACACCATGGAGCTCAGGCACTGCGGCGGAGTGTAGTGGCTGGTGGCGTCGAGCTCCCAGAGTTTGGTGTCAACAGCCCCGGTCTCCAGCGCGGGCGAGCCTATGAGAGTTTGCATGTTCGGCAAATCGATCAGCAGCTGCGGCAGCGCTGCGGCTGTGACCGGGGGAGTGGGGGGCCGGGTTGGTTCGGCTGGTTTGGAAACGGGTTCCTTCAGGTTCGCGGTTCCGGGAACTGTTGTTGCGCAACCGGTTACGGTGTTGAGTGCGACCAAGCAGAGAACGGCGGCGGCCCCGGGTGCGACGAGACGTCGACGAGGCGGGGATGTGGTCATGGCAGATACCTTTGATAGCAGCTGTCAGCGGTTGAGCTGAGCAGTCCGGAGCGAAACGCCGCGATCCGGGTGAAGCCGGCTGGCACAGTGTCGTTGTTGACATCGCTGGCGACGAGTCCGTTGGTGAGGAGCCCCGCGACCGCTTCGTCGAGGTCACCGGCGGTGAGTTGGAGTTGCTTTCCGGATGCGACGTCGACGCGCTTGGCCATGGCGCGTTGCGCGAAACCGGTTAAGCATGCCGTTCGCAGCGCGGTGGTCGCCGAGTCAAGGGGTACGCCTCGCTGGCGCTGCAAGGCCAGTAGGTATCGAGAAGTGACCACCGACAACGCGGTGTTATCACCTTGGAGGAGAACGTGTTTGGACTCGTCGGACGGTGTCCCCATCTTCTGGAGTACATCGAGGTTGACCACGACGGTGTTGGCCGACGGGCAGTACCAGGCAGGCGTTTCGGGAGCGGGGTGTGACGCGCAGCTGACGCGGGAGGCGTCGACGGCCAGGGTGGGCGGCTGATCGGGGGAGAAGATCTTGCCGAGGATCTCCACCAAGGTGTTCAGCGTCTCCTCGGTGATGGTGACTTGCCCGGACTGCAAAGTCCCGCTCGATTCGGCCTGCAGAACAAGCGGTAGATCGCCGCGACGACGGGTGATTTCGTCCATTGAGATCGTGGCGCACGCGCCAGCGCCCGCACTGAAGCCCTTTTGGACGGCGCTGACCCGATCCAGTGCGGTGCCGTGTCCGTCCTCGAGAAGTCTCATCCGCCGCGGAGTGATGACCGGATCGCGGATGGTGATCGCGCCAGCCAGGACGTGATTGAGACCGTCGCCGGTGCTGAGCGTGAACCGCGGTGATCGGCCCTCGGCCACCCAGCGCAGGTAGCTGCCGGCGAAGCAGTCGGCTTGCTGTTCGGCAACCAGGGTGGGGGTGTCGCGCTCGACGAGGTCGGCCATCTCCTGGATGGCGTGGCCGTATTCGTGGGCGAACAACCCCGCGACCGCGGCCTGACCGAAGTACTTCTCGGTGACCGGCACCATGACCGCGCGATCCCAGGCGATCAGGTCATCGCGTGGGCAGAAGAACGCGTTGACCTCGTCATAGGTAGTTTCACCGCACAGCACCGGGCTGGCGGCATCGGTGGAGTCGTAGGACACCAGGGTGTCGACCGGAGCGAAGCTGCCCTGCAGGCTGTGGGGATAGGCCTGCTGCCAGTAGTGGGTGATGTCGTCGATGCTCACGGCGGCCAGCCGGTCGACCTGCCCGTTGTCACTTCCGCGCACCGACCCTGACGGCGCCGGTGCGTTATCGCGCATGCCGCTGGCCCCGTCCTCGGCGACCAGGCCCGCGACCCGGAACGGCTGGTCCGGCCCGGAAAGCAGGATTCCCGGGACGCTGGCCGCACAACTTGCGGCGGTCAGGGTGGCCGCCAGTGCTGCCGCCGCACACGCACCGCTGCGCCTGCGTGCCCACACGGAGCTTGCTGGAGTGCTCACAATGCGTTGAACCCCTCGTTCGGCAGTGTTGCTGGCGGCCTGGTCATTGTGGCACCTCGGCGCGGTCGGGTGCGCGCTGTTGTCGACAGTGCCGCGTTGCAGCTGATCGGGCCTCATGCCGGAACTTGACTGGTGATCGTCTGGATGGCTTGGGATGCTTGACCTTTGGGATCGCGCCCACACACCAGGACATCAATGGCGATGTTGCTGGTGGTCGAGGCATGGCCCCGTTCACAGCCCCAGTCGGCGCCGGAAACGTCTTGCGACATGATCATCATGGTTCGCTCGGGGTTGGAATCAGCAGTGCCGAACCGCCAGGTTTGTGGGGCGGTCGGATTGTCCGCAGGGGTGTAGGTGATCGCGCGGGTGGCGCACTCGCGCCATTCGCGGGCGATGCGGCTCTCGTAGCGGCGCCTCGATCCCTCGTCCGCGAACCCGATCACGGCTTGGGTGAGGGTGTGGTCAGGGTGGGCGCCCGAATCGCTGGCCGTGCCGACCGCCACCCCGGTATAGGCGTCGTCGGTGTAGGAGGCAGCCTCGCCCGGGCCCCAGGGGCTGGCGCAGTGCGGGTCGCTGATGTCCTTGGCGGTGTTGAGGAAACCGGCTGACGGGCCGCGAACCTGCATCGATCGGCTCGAACCGGTGATAGCGGCCGCCTGCTCGGCCGACAGCAGCGAGGCCGCCAGATCCGCCGACGAGAACGGTCCCACCGTCGACGGGGAACCATTGGGGGTCCCCGACCCATCGGTGAAGGCCGCCACACCCCCCCACACAGCGGCCTGAGCACCCGGCGTACCTGCTGCGACCGCCAACGCCACAGCGACGCTCGCAAACGCCCCGATGGACACCAGCCGCCGAGGTACATCACGCACCGCCCCGGCCCGGGACCGGAGGTGCTTTAGTTTCAAGTGAAGCAGCATGGTCGACAGGCTAACCCTGGCCGTCCCTCCAGTGCAATAGTGAGAGTTAAAGCGGCATAGAAGTTGGACTCGCCAGGCTCGACAGGTCCGTCGCGGCAACGAGGGCCGCCGTCAACGGCGTGATGTGCGAGAAGGCTGTGTACCGCGGGGGAGTTGGCAGAGCGGTGCCGAGGGCTGACCTAACGATTTCACCGTGCTGAGTCCCACTCCGTCGCCAGCATGCAATACTTGTTTCTAGTGCAGCACGCAGGTGTGGGTGCGGTGGTGCCGCAGGTGTTGGATGATAGGAGTGCGTCTCGTGGATCACACGCCGACGTTGATCGTGCGAGTCGGTGCACAGACCCGCGTGGTGAACCCTGCCGATGGGCCGATCGTGCTGGGCCGCGACAGCGCGGCCGCGATCCAACTCCCTGACGAGGGCATCTCGCGTCGACATGTTCGCCTGGAACCGCATCCCGGTGGCTGGTTGGCGGTCGACACCAGTACCAACGGGATCTATGTCAGCGGGCGCAGGCGCAGCTCAGTGCCAATTGCCGATGGTCTGCGGCTACACCTGGGTCACCCCACTGAGGGCATTGTCGTGGTCTTCGAACATGCCCGCGACGGGCACACCGAGCTGGCTCCCGTGACCGCGGGGCCCGCCAGGGTCGCCGACCCAGCGGCTCAGGTTCCCGCCGCTTCTGCCGGGGCCGATGACGACGAGCTCGACGAGGACCTTTCCGGTGACATCGACCCTGCCATCGCACATGTGGGCGCAGCCGTGGCGGCGCGCCGAGCCGAACTTGACCTCACTCAACGCGGCCTCGCGCGGGACGGGATCGTGGCGGGAGCCACCCTGATCGCACTGGAAAAGGGTCGCCGCTGGCCGCGTAACGCGACGTTGGGCAAGCTGGAAGGTGCCTTGGGTTGGGGGCCCGGCACGCTCAATCAGTTGCGTGAGGACGCTGCCGCGGCGACGTCGGATGCGGTGCCGGCCTCCACCCTCGCCGATGTCATCGACCTTGCCTTGGCGACCTTGTCCGCCCGCATCGGCGACCTGCCTGAGCCCTCCAATCCGGACTACACGGCCCGCGCCACCTCGATTCTGACCGAGTTGCACAAGCTCGAGATCACCACCGCCGGCGCCGCGCGAAACGCCAGAGGCTCGGCGGCCCTAGCCGTAGCGTTGGGCGCCGTTCGGGCCCGCTACAACGACCTCATGTTGGCTTCCGCACAGGCACCCAACGCTACAGTCGGACAACGGCTTTACGCCGCGCGTCGTGCGCTCGGTTTGAGTGCAGAGGAGGCGGCCAACGCCGCTGGTATCGCCACCATCGAGCTGCTGGCGGCTGAGGCCGGTGAGCAACTCGATGCCCGCCCTACCGCGGCCCTCGAAGCGCTCCTCGACCAGCTTGCGCCCGTCGTCCCCACCGCCTGAAGCCCGAAGGGTCGAGACGGCGCGAGCGAAGGGCTGCTACTGAGAGTGCCCGGGCCCACCGCGCAGCCCGCTGGACAGGCACGGTGTCCGCACTCCGCAGCGAGACCAGCCCATCAATTCATCGGGGTAGGCACCCACACCGGCGGGTCCGCACCGATATTGATCTTCTTCCCGGTCAGGTAGAGCGTGACGGAATAGTCCTTCCGGATACCGGTGCCATCGCTGCGCTGCACATCGGCTAGCCACTCGATAGCACCGCCGGTCATCGTCACAATCATCGTCGCCGGATCGAGTTCAAAGGCGGCCCCACCAATCGAGACCACCTTCGTCAGATTGAACGTGTTCACGTCAACGGCTCCCACCGTCGTGCCAGGGCGGGAACCCTTCTGGCACGAGCCATTGGGGCAGCAATCAGGTGGGTAGGGGCCGCCGTGGAAGCAATACCGCGCGCGCGCCTCCAACGCGTCGAGCACCGCCTGTCGGCCAGTGTCATTCAAGGTGATGCTCGGAAGTATCGGTGCGGCCGAAGCGCCGGCCACGCTTTCCAGCAGCAGAGGCTTGACCTCAGCGGACACATCGACGAACTTGTTGGCCGAATCGACCGGGGGCAAGCCGGGAAACAGTGTCAGCGTCGGCCCGCCCAGGCTCGGCAGCCCGCCGATGCCAACCGCCCTCAATCCCTCATTTGGCCCGCCCCCGGGGGGCCCCAACGGGACCTGGACCGTGGTGGCATCAAGTTTCCACTTGCCGTCAGATTTTCGTACTGTCACATCGGCCTGGGACGGCTGGGAGCCGAAAGTGGCTGCTAAATGCAGCCGTTCGGTCGTGGGGACCTCGGTACCCACCGGGTCAAGGTTGGTGACCGAGATGTTAGTGACCGGCAGCGAAGCAAGCCCGGCCTTCAACACCGCATCGGTCAGCAGGTGGGTGTCAGCCGGCGCCGAGGCACTCAGCGACAGCGCGGTGGCTGCATCGCCGGACGCTAGGGCCTGCACGTACCGTTCGCCGGCTTCCCGCGCCGCCTGATGTTCAGCGGCGATGTGCTGGGTCTTGTTGTGGGCGGTCACCGCCCTGACACCGATGACGGAAGCTACCGCCGCGAGCACCGCGGCGACAGCGCCGATCACCAGCAGGCGTCGACGCCGGCGCCCGGCAGGCCTGACTGCTATCTCAGGGGCCCAGCTGTGTGCGAAGTCGGGCGGTGACGCTGCCGGTGGGGGTGTCCAGGACGGTGAGTGTTCAGCATCCCAGGGTTGGCCGGTGGGGGTGTGGTGGGTGGGGGTTGCTGTGGCGGTGGGGTCGGCGGTCATGTCGGCGATCTGGGCGGTGAGCGCGGTGGCGAAGTCGTTGCAGCGGGCGAAACGCTGGTGTGGGTGTTTGGACAGTGCGCGGGCGAGGATGGGGTCCAGGGCGGCCAGGTCGGGGCGGGTTTGTCCGGGCAGTGGGGGAGGGCTGCTCAGGTGGGCGCTGATGACGGCGACGGGGTTGGAGTGGTCGAAGAGTTTGGTGCCGGTCAGCAGGTGGTAGGCGGTGGCTGCCAGGGCGTATTGGTCGGCGCGGCCGTCGATGTCGTCGCCGCGTAGTTGTTCTGGGGCGGCGTAGGCGACGGTTCCCACGGTCATGTTGGTCATGGTCAGGCCGCTGATGTCGTTGAGGTTTCGGGCGATGCCGAAGTCGGTCAACAACACTCGTGGCGGCGACCCGTCGGTGGGGGTGGTGATCATGATGTTGGCGGGTTTGATGTCGCGGTGCATCAGGCCGCGGGAGTGGGCGTAGTCGAGGGCTTCAGCGACGGCGGCGATGACCGCGGCGACCTCGTGGGCGGGCATGCCGGCCGGATAGCGTTGGCGCAGTTGGGCGCCCAGATCGGTGCCCTCGACGTAGTCCATGGTGATCCACAGCTGGGCGTCGCATTCGCCGCGGTCGTGCACCCCGACGATGTGGGGATGCCACAGTGAGGCCGCCAGATCAGCCTCACGCACAAAGCGTTGCCGGTACTCCTGGTCGGCGGAGACATCAGCCGGCAACACCTTCATCGCCTCACGACGACCCATCCGCGGGTGGGCCACCCGGTACACCTCACCCATCCCACCCGCGCCCAGCAAACACTCCACCCGATAACCCGCGAACACCGAACCAGGACTCAACGGCATGGGCAAATCGTAGGTCACCGTCGGCGACGAGCCGACAGCTAGGACGGGGCAGGCGTATAGATAGCCGGATTCTTGCCCAGATCGACGGTGCCCTGAACCGGAATCGGGAACGTGTAGTTAGGGGTTCCAGAAGTGACCGTAGCGGTCGCTGGCCAGCGAACAATGCCGCTGACGACGACGCTGAGGCTCTGGGGATCAAACTTGGTGGTCATATCGCCGAAGTCGCCACTTCCGGTGACCGATACGGTGCCGGCAACAACGTTGGCGCTGGCGCGGGTGATCTTCGGGCAATCCGGCGGTGACACCTCGCCGTGGAAGCAATAGCGTCCCCAGCTGTCAAGCGCATCGTTGACCGCTTTGCGGCCCACATCCGTCAATGTCGCCGTCAGCTGCAGCGCGGGCCCCGGTGGGGACGTAAGTGCGTCGAGCAGAAGCGGTTTGGTCGGGGCGGTGATCGCGATGTTCGGATTGGTCGAGGAGATGTGCACAGCACCGGGAAACAGCGGGACCGCGGTGGCCGGCTTCACCGCTACGTTCCACACCGAGACCGCTCCTAGCAGAGCTGTGGGCGATTGATTCGACGACAGCGACAGTGTTGCCGTGGTTGCCTGCAATTTCCACTCATCACCGTTGCGGCGCACGGCGATACGGGTCTGACTTGGTTGGTCACCGAACCGAGCCCCGAGCACCACGTACTGAACCTGTTCTGGATCATCGCCAGGTCCTGGCGGAGCAGTGGCCACGCTGATATTGGTAATCGGCGTGAGTGCCAGCTGTTCTCGCAGAACAGCAGCGGTGAGCATTCGCGTGTCGCTGGGCGGGGACGCGCTTAACGCGAGCGCTGTCGCAGCATCCCCGGCCGCCAGTGCCCGCAAGTACCGGTCGGCAACCGAACGGGCCGACTCCGCCGCAGACGGCGAACCCGGTGCCGCATCCCCACCGCCGCCAGAAAGCGTGACAACACCGACCAGTGTCGCGACGGTCACCACCGCGAGACCGATCACCGCGATGGTGACCGTGCGGAGCCGCGATCGACGCCGGGCGACCGGTGCGGGCAACGAAGCCACGTGGTGATCATCGAGTGAGGGACGGTGCGGGGCAGCAGGTCGATAGTCCCTCGGCGGTGGCGGTGTGGGCTGCCATGGCTGCCCGACGAGGTCGGGCGAGGCCGCGAGGGGCCAGGCTCCGGTGGGGGCGTGTTGGGTGGGGGTTGCTGTGGCGGTGGGGTCGGCGGTCATGTCGGCGATCTGGGCGGTGAGCGCGGTGGCGAAGTCGTTGCAGCGGGCGAAACGCTGGTGTGGGTGTTTGGACAGTGCGCGGGCGAGGATGGGGTCCAGGGCGGCCAGGTCGGGGCGGGTTTGTCCGGGCAGTGGGGGAGGGCTGCTCAGGTGGGCGCTGATGACGGCGACGGGGTTGGAGTGGTCGAAGAGTTTGGTGCCGGTCAGCAGGTGGTAGGCGGTGGCTGCCAGGGCGTATTGGTCGGCGCGGCCGTCGATGTCGTCGCCGCGTAGTTGTTCTGGGGCGGCGTAGGCGACGGTTCCCACGGTCATGTTGGTCATGGTCAGGCCGCTGATGTCGTTGAGGTTTCGGGCGATGCCGAAGTCGGTCAACAACACTCGTGGCGGCGACCCGTCGGTGGGGGTGGTGATCATGATGTTGGCGGGTTTGATGTCGCGGTGCATCAGGCCGCGGGAGTGGGCGTAGTCGAGGGCTTCAGCGACGGCGGCGATGACCGCGGCGACCTCGTGGGCGGGCATGCCGGCCGGATAGCGTTGGCGCAGTTGGGCGCCCAGATCGGTGCCCTCGACGTAGTCCATGGTGATCCACAGCTGGGCGTCGCATTCGCCGCGGTCGTGCACCCCGACGATGTGGGGATGCCACAGTGAGGCCGCCAGATCAGCCTCACGCACAAAGCGTTGCCGGTACTCCTGGTCGGCGGAGACATCAGCCGGCAACACCTTCATCGCCTCACGGCGCGGTAACCGAGGGTGGGCCACCCGGTACACCTCACCCATCCCACCCGCGCCCAGCAAACACTCCACCCGGTAACCCGCGAACACCGAACCAGGACTCAACACGACGGCGCCCCCCATGATGAAACCGCAGCGACGCGCCACCACCAGCTAGGTTGGCAGCGGCGATCGGCGAGGGGAGTGTCGACGTCCATCAGGCTCTTCGCGCTACTGGGGTGGGGAAATCTGGTAGGCGCCCTTGTCGTCTTGGAAGGTGGCGGTGATCTCGCGCTTCACTCCGTCGATGCTGACAGCGCACACGAATGTAGCGTCCTTCTCGACGACCGGGTTACGGCCCTGATTACACACAACATCACGCACGTGACCCGGGCCATAGCCGCTGACGTCATCGCTCAACAATGTCTGAATGTTGTTCTGCGCCTGCGTAATATCCAGTTCAGTACGGGTGAAGAAGCCAGGGGTCCAAAACCCCATGACCAACACCGCCGCCACGACAACGATCAGTGCGCCAACAGCAGCGGTGATTACTCGGACTCTGCTGCGAGGCCGCGATGAGGGGACACCAAAATCAGCGAATCCGGCCGTCGTCGGCGGTGGCACCGGAATATGGGCTGCATTCGACCGACCCGATGGCGGATAGGGCGCCCACGGCTGAGGTCCGGCAGGGCCTGCAGCGCGAGGACTCAGGCCCGCGCCATGGCGGTACGAAGGCGGCGCCGGAGGCGCCGGCGGCGCCGGGGGGTAATGCGGGTTCGCGACCGGGCCGGGGTTCACTGCGCGCTCATGCACCAGGGGGCGGCCGGCGCCGGCCGGGCCACGCGGGGTTGGGGTGACAACCGTAGTCCGGTCGTCAGCCGGGGATGACGCCGATCGTGTCGTGCCTGCTGGCCGACCATGAACTTCAGTCCCCGGCTCCGGCGGAACCGTCCCACCGGCAGGAGCTGCAGACCCCGAGGTCGGCCAGGGGCGAGTCCGATCGGATTCGTCAGAGGACGCCACCGTCGATCTCCTCTCCATGATCACCTGTGCCAGTGTTACCACACCACGGCCCTCCCTAGTCCTGGGTGCGAGCGCACTGTCGGCCCGGCCTCAATCTAGGCTGCGCGAGCTCGATGGTCGCCTCTGTGGCGACGCCGCCGTACCGAAGTCGGCGGCATAGCTGGGGCGGGCAAGCCGGGTAGCTCGACGCCGCGCCGCTGCTCGAACTGCGCCAACAGATAGCGGTAGGCCGCCTCAAGCAGATCGGGGCTGCTCTTGTCGCCCGGCAGTGAGAGACCGCCCCACACGCCGTACTCCTCCCGTGCGGCGACGGCGTTGTAACCGCAGCGTCCGACGAACGGGCAGTCCTGGCACGCCCGCACAGCGAGCACCCGGTCCTTAAACTGCGAGAACCACAGTTCCTGGCCGTTGCGGACCCGATTCGGGTCGACTGCCTGGCACGGCGTGGTCTCGCTGGTGTGAAACAACCGCACCTCAATGGTCGTATCCGGGCCGACGGGTTTCGCCGACTCGTCGGCGGCGGTAACGGGCGAGCTCATCGTCGGTTAGTCCTCGCCGTGGTTCGGATACCGACCGGCACCGGGAGGAACCCCCAGACTGGGGCGGGCCGACCCGCCATTGCGGGGCGCTTTAGAAATACCTGAAGCATCATGATGTGGATGCTAACGGCAACCATCCAGTTTATGCAACAATAAATATTAAAGCGTAACGGAGCGAATGATCCCCATGACACATGTCCGACAGTGCGTAGCTGCTGTTGAGCTGCAACGAAGCGTCGTCGCCTGGGTGTGCGAGTCTCGCCAATCCGATGGGGGGCGCTTCATCTCTCGGCGAGCAACGATCAGAGTCGACGGGCCTGCATCAGTGGTTGCTGCAGCGTCGGCTGGTTGGTTGTGCCAGGGTGCCCGCCGTTTGCGGTGAATCGCTCAACCCGATGGGGTGAAGCGTTGGAATGACCCTGGTGAAATGCGGTTATGCAGCCGAGCTGGTGAGAGCCCGCGGTCCTCGTTGAGTTCCAGGCCGCAGAAGTGTTGACAGCAGCCGGAATTGGGCACCACTCATCCGATCTGTCAGTGGCAGTGCTGCGCGAATCGCGGGGCGCGAAGTCGGCGCATCGCGGCTGATCCCGTCTGGATGGCTTCGTCCGTTAATTCTGACGGCGCTTGTCCGCGAATCTTGGTGGCGTCGTTGACCCGGTTTGGCGGCCCATCTGTCCGTGAATTCCGAAGGTGCGCGTCGCGGCAGCGGTATGGAGCTGATACGCGGAGCACATGCGCACACCGTCCAGGCCCGGCCGCGGCGGAGGTGAAGCTGGCCTTTACGTCACAAGGTGCGCTTGTGCCGCTTTGGTGTGGGCCAGCCGATACGAAGGGTCTGCTGCACGATCAGGTCAAGATGTCACCTACTCGTGCAGCAGACCCCACCAGGCCGGGGGACTTACCGGCTGCTTGTACTCGAGGCTGATTCGGCGGTGTCCGTGACGTGCTGGTTGGCCAGCCCGCGGGCCTGTTTGATCTTGTCGCGGCACCTCCTGACGGGCGGCCGGGTAGGTCGACGGAGTCGTCGCGTGGGATGACAGGGTGGTGTCCGGGTTGCCGTCGCCGGGCACGTACACCGCGATCAGGACGTTGGCGTTGTTGCGGCCGACGGTTTCATCGCCGGCGTGAGGCGCGGCGAGCCACTGACAGAATCCCGTGCCCGAATTTGCAGCAGCCCGACAACAGCCCATTGTGGACAGTCTTTCGGCCTCCCACCAACCGGGCCCGCGCTGCCGTGACCAGGTGGGTGAGTACCACGCCGACCGCCAGCGAGGCGAACACCCCGATCGCCGGGTGGCCGCCGAACAACGGATAGACCTGGTAGTGCGTCAGGTAGATTTGCAGCGACGCTTCTGCGAGCGCGCCGCAGATGGCCGCGACGGGGGCCGGGCACCGGAGGGCGGGCAGCCAGATGAGCAACGCAAACCCGGCCAGAACGAGCGCCTCCCGGTGCGGATCGCCGAAATAGCCGACCAACCCCACCGCGAGCACCGCGGTGACGGCCACCCGTTGCCTTACCGTGATGGCCTTCGCGGCTGCCCAACCGGCGGCGAAAAACCAGAATGCCAGCACGGTGAACCAGGCCTCGCGACCGAGGCCAAACCCCAGCAGGTCATAGCGCAGCGCCAATCCGAAGACCAGGAAGGCCGCGGAGAACCCGAACGGCCGGTACCGCTCCCACCGATCTGCAGCGGGCAGGCAGCAGACCGCTGTGAGTGCCACCAGAATCCAGACCAGTACCTCGACAAACCACAGCCGGCCAGCCGTCATGCTGTCCGATGGTCCGAGGATCTTGTTGGCCAGCAGTAAGTTCGACGCTTGGTAGTCGTCGGTGAGCACGAGTGCGACCGCGATCCAGGCGATTGACGGAAAGGCGATCCAGGCGATGGTGGTGCGCAGGTGGCGCACGCGCTGGTGGCGCGGTACCGGGGTGAGGCAGAAGCGGCCGAAGTTGTATCCCGCGACGCCGAGCAGCAGGTGCGCCCCGCCCCACAGTTTGAACAGGTCCGCGTGCGACCCGACGATCAGCACGATGGCGGCGGCTCGCAACGCGACGCTGGTTTCCACTATCGAACCCCAGCGGCGCCTGAGTGCGGTCGCGGGCTGGAGGTCACGCAGCGGCATCAGGTGCCACCGGGTGGGTAGCCGGCCGAGGGCGCGTTCGAGCCGCACCGACATCGCGACGTAGGACAGTGAGTTCCCGCCGAGGTCGACGAAACTGGCGTCGGTGTCGATCGTTGCGGGGTCCAGGTGCAGGACCTCGCCGAACACTACACGCAGCTCCGATGTATCGGCCCCGCCATCACTGGCGGTCGGTGCACGCACTGCGTGGTAGTCGGGCTTGCCTGAAGCCAGGCGCGGCAGCTCGTCGACGACCGTGGCGCGCACCGCGGCGGTCGGGACGCCCGCCGCGTCGGCGGTCAGCTGCTGTACCGCCTCAGCGCTGCGCGACGTGGCGGCAGCTACCGTGATGGTGCCGTCGGTCTCAACGCACAACGCGTCGACACCGTGCAGTGACAACGTGCCCTCCAGTTGCTGCAGGTCGATCCTTAAGCCGTACAGCTTGACGAAACGTCCGCTGCGACCGATGATCTCGTAGAGCCCATCGGTGCAACGGCGTGCAATGTCGCCGGTACGCAGTTCGTCCAGGGTAGGACCTAATGTCAGATCGCTGGCCTGGTGCGCGTAGCCCATCATGACGTTCGGGCCCCGGTACACCAGGTGGCCCGCCCCGTCGGGCCAGTCGCCGCTGGTGTCGATGGACAGCGATCCACCGGGTATGGGCCTGCCGATGCTGTTGGGGTGCGACTCTGCCAGATCCGGTGGTAGGTATGCCATTCGGGCGGTGGCCTCAGTCGCGCCGTACATCACGAACAATTGCCAACCGCGGCGCCGGCCAAGCGTGGCGAAATCCTTGACCTGTTCGGGCGGCATCCGGCCGCCGGCCTGCGTGACGTACCGCAGGTGGGGGAGATCCATGGCGTCAAAGCCGATCCGGTCGAGCAGATCGAAAGTGTGCGGCACCCCGGCGAGGCTGGTGCCGCGGTGGCGCCGGAACAACGACCAGAATTCGTCGTCGAGCACCGAGCTCTCGGTCAGGATCAGGCTTGCGCCGTGCAGCAGGTGACTGTGCACGACTGACAAGCCGTAGCAGTACGACATCGGCAGGGTGGTTGCCGCCCGGTCGGTTTCGCGGATGTCGAGGTACTCCGCGATGGCCGCGGCGTTGCTCAGTAGGTTGGCGCGCGACAACCGCACGAGTTTCGGGGAGCCGGTGCTGCCCGAGGTGGATAGCAGCAGGGTCAGGTCCTCGTGCATGCGATGGCCGGGTTCGCGACGCCGGTGCCGGACGCCTGCAGTGTCGACGACCGTGTCGGGGTCATAGGTGGCCATGATCGCGGCGTGGTCGCGACCCGCCGCAACCGGGATCACCACGTGCCCGGCGGCGAGCGCACCCAGATATTGCACCAGGGTGTCGGTGTCGTTATGGGTTTCCAACAGCACCAACCGGCGACCGGTGCCAAGTGCTGTGACTGTCCCGGCGACCCGGTCGGCCAGCGTCTGGTAGCTCAGTTGCTCCGTGGCGGTGTAGACCGCCACACGGTCGCCATGGGCGCGCAGACAATCGGCGAGCGTGGTCGGTGGGCTCACGGGAACACCGTTCCGCTACCACGCACCTCGATTCGGACCTTGGTGTCCACGGGCGGCGGATCGAGGCTGTTCTGGCGGACCGTGATCGGCCCAGCATCGCCGGCCGGATCGACGGTCAACAGCACATCGTGGCCCAAGAACTCGGTTGCCACGACGGTACCCACGCCGCTGAGGCCCTCGGAGTCCGAAATAGCTGTTGCGACAAGCTGTTCCGGCCGCAGCACGATCGAGGCAGGGCCGTCTTGGGCACCCGGTTGCACCGGGATGCTGCCCAGCGCGCAGTACGCGAACCCGTCCGACACCGTGCAGGCCAGGGTGACGCAGTCGCCGAGGAATTCCGCGGTGAACCGATCGTTTGGCCGGCGGTACACGTGCAGCGGCGCCCCGACCTGGGTGAAGCGACCGTCCCGCATCACGGCGACCTGGTCGGCCAACGACAGGGCTTCCTCCTGATCGTGCGTCACCAACAGCGTGGTCACGCCGGCGTCGGCGAGAGTGGCGGCGACCGCCTTGCGGGTGGCAGCCCGCAGCCCGGTGTCCAGGGCACTAAACGGTTCATCGAGCAGCATCAGCGTCGGGCGCCGGGCCAGCGCCCGCGCCAACGCCACTCGCTGTTGTTGGCCACCGGAAAGTTGATGGGGATGCCGGTCGGCCAAAGAGCCATCAAGCGAGACGGTTTCGAGGAGTTCGGTGACACGGGCCCGCGCGGCGGCACCCCGCAGCACGCCGCGCAGACCGTAGCCGATGTTCTGACCGACGGTCAGATGCGGGAACAGCGCGCCGTCCTGGGCGACATAGCCGACCCCGCGTTGATGCGCTGGCACCATGCGGTGCGCGGCGGCGACCTCGCGTCCGTCGATCACAACCGAGCCCGCATCGGGCGTTTCGAATCCCGCGATCAGCCGCAGCAGCGTGGTCTTACCGCAGCCGGATGCGCCGACCACGGCGGTGACGGTGCCCGGCGCCAGGGCGAGGTCGATATCGTGCAGGACAGTGCTGCCCTTGAACGACTTCGTGAGGCTACGGGTCTGCAGCGTCGGCGCGCTCACAGCGCCGCCACCTTCGTCGACTGGCGAAACAGCACCAGTGTCACCGGGATCGCCAACACCACGAGCATCAGCGCGTACGGGGCCGCTGCTGGATAGTCGAGTTCACTTGCGTAGGACCAGAACCGCATGGACAGGGTGCGGGTGCCGGTCGGCGCCAGTAGCAGGGTCGCGGTCAGTTCGGTGGCCACCGCGACGAAGACCAGCGATGCCGCGGCCGCGGCGGCGGGGGCGGTGAGCCGCAACGTGATTCGGGTGAACGTGGCCCACGGCGCGCTGCCCAGCGAGCGAGAGGCCTCCTCCAGATTGACAGGCACCTGGGCCAGCCCCGCCCGCAGGCTCACCAGTGCGCGCGGCATGAACAACAACACGTAGGCACCCAGGATCAGGAAGACGGTCTGATACAGCCCGGGTACAACCCGGATGGTGACAGTCACCAGCGCCAACGCGGTGACGATGCCGGGCAGGGAGCTGGTGACGAAGTTGGCTCCCTCGACCATCCTGGCCAGTGCCCCGCTATAGCGCACCGCGACCCAGGCCACCGGGAACGCCAACAATGTGGTGATCACGGCCGCCGCGGCCGCCAGCGCGATGCTCTGCCCGAGGGCCGAGCCCAGGTCGTCCAACACCCACACGCCGAGCCCACCGATCCATAGCCACCGCACGATGGTCCACACCGGAACTCCCAGTGCAGCTGCCAGCAGCGCGGCGAGCGCGGCCTGTGCGGGAAACATCATGCGGCCCAGCGAGACGGGGGCGGGCCGCCGGGGCGCGCCAGTGCCGATTCTGGCGAACCGAGCCTCACCACGCGCACTGGCCTCCGCGACCAGCAGCCCCAGACAACACAACACCAGCACACCCGCAAGCATGCTGCCGGCGGCTCCGTCGAAGGTGGCTTGGAACTGTTCGAAGATCGCGGTGGTGAAGGTGTCAAAGCGCAGCATCGAGAACGCGCCATACTCGGCGAGCAGGTGTACGGCGATCAATAACCCGCTGCCGAGGACGGCGAGCCGAAGCTGGGGCAGAACCACGCGCCGCGTCACCCCGACGGTATCGGAGCCGAGCGTGCGGGCCGATTCCTCAACAGCGGGGTCCAGGCGGCGCAGCGTCGCGGCTGCAGGCAGATAGACGAACGGGAAATACGACAGGATCGACACCAGCACCCCACCGGTCAAGCCGTGCAGGGACGGCACCAGCCCCACCCAGGCATAGCTGTTCACGAAGGCCGGAACAGCCAGCGGCGCCACGAACAACGGCCGCCACAGCGCCCGGCCGGGCAGGTCGGAGCGTTCCACCAGCCAGGCCACCGCGACGCCGAGGACGACACACAGCGGAACCGTGAGCACCACCAAACCGACTGTGTTCATGAGTAATTCGCCAACACGGGGCCGCAGCAGCAGGTTGCCCGCCTGCTCGGGCCCGGTGCTGATGAACGCCCAGCCGACATAGCCGATCGGGATGGCGGTTGCGGCGACCAGGACGGCGACCACGACGGTCACCACCGGGCCAGGTCTGTTCGCCGGGCCCGGTAGTCGGGCCGCGACCCGGGGGACCGGTGGGGTTACCAGGGGGTCACCACCTACAGCAGTCCCGCTGTCGTCATCAGATCGGACACCTTCTTGGCGTCGAGATCGGATGGATCGACAACGGGCGGATGCAACTGGTCGAGTGGTTTCAGGGCAGGATTGGCCGGGACAGCGCTGGCCACCGGGTACTCGTACGAGGTGCCCTTCTGCAGCACTTCCTGGCCCGCCTCGCTGGTGATGAACTGCAGGAACCGCTGAGCCTGCTGCTGCTTCCTGCTGGACGTCAGGACACCGCCGCCAGAGAGGGACACAAACGCGCCCGGATCGCCGTTGCCGAAGTAGTGCAGCGCGGTGTTGCCGCTGATCTCCTTGGCCTTGGCCTGATCGCGGAACCAGTAGTAGTGATAGATGACGCCGCCGTCGACCTCGCCGGCGTTGACCGCCTTGAGGGTGGCGATGTTGTCCTTGTACGGCACGGCGTTGGTCTTCATGCCGGCCAGCCATCGGGCGGTCGCGGGTTCGCCTTTGAGCGCCAGCAGAGCGGCGACGATAGCCTGGAAATCAGCCTTGGCCGGCGGTGCGCCCCACCGGCCCTTCCACCCCGGCTGCTGCAGGTCGAGCAGCGAGACCGGCAGCTGCTCCGGTCGCAGTTTTGTGGTGTTGTACGCGAAGACCGTGGTCCTGGCAGCGACGCCGGTCCATTTACCGCTGGCCGGGCGGTACTGCTCAGGAACCTGCTTCGCGGTGTCCGCAGCCACGTCGGCGAACAGGCCGGCGTGCTCCACGGCGGCCATCGCCGGCGAATTCTCGGTCAGGAACACATCGGCGGGAGAGGCGGCCCCCTCGGCAACCAGCTGATTCCCCAACTCGGTGTCCCCGCCCTGGCGGTAGGTCACCTTGATGCCGGTCTGCTTGGTGAACGCGTCGATCCACTCCTTGGTCAACGACTCATGCTGGGCGTTGTAGACCAGCAGCCCGTCGCTGTGCTCGGAACTCGCGCACGCGGTGGCGCCGAGCGTGAGCGCCACGACCGAAACGACTGACAGGACGGGCCCAGCGATCCGGCGCCAGGTGTGTCGCATCCGTGAATTCCTTCCGCGCCGTTCGCGGCGCCGTTAGCCGAGGGTTTATTAGCCTAGCATTGCCTAACGACTCTACCCGCGGGCAATGCGAACCGCGAGAAAGACCGGAAAGACGGTGACGATGACTTCGACATCATCGCGCTCGGGATCGGTAACCAGTTTCAGAAGCGATTGAGAGCGGATTGTTCGGTCGCAGAGCGTCCTTGGGCCCGAATCACCCGCCGGTAATGGTCATTGAGGTCAGGCTCCTCCCCGCTTGAAGCCATGCGTGGGGCCAAAAGTTGTGCGCCACTAGTTCACGTCAACGTGAAGTCTGCTAACGGGTTTCGACCGGCGAGCAATCGGCTTGGCGTCGACTACCGCTGGGGCGCTGTCGGTCCACAGCAGGAGGTCGGAGACAATATGCGGGCGGTCTCGTGCACTGACCCATAGCGCGCATCAGAAACGGTTGTGCAACCGTCGATCGCCGAGGCGAACCCTTGACGGATTTCTTGATCTAGCCGCGGCGCAGCAGAGGCTTATCTCCGGTCGGCTGACGCACATGCTTTCGCGACAGGGCGGCATCCCGTTCCGCCCGTTCGTGTCATGGGCGCGGATCGAACACGTCATCGACGCCGTCCGCCGGGCCGACGACCTCACTGAGAACGCCGTGCGTGCCGGATTCAGCGATTCGGCGCACCTGAGCCGACTGTTCCGCGCGAACTTCGGCATCGCTTTATCGGCGGTGTTGCACCGGATCAGCTTCGCCGCTGATCTGCGGGTATCCCGAAACTGCCGCAACGTTCAAGCCCGAGATATGGGCGGACGTATCATCGGCTCATGGAGCGCTACCTGGTAGCCACCGAGCTGCTGGACTTCGAGCACCCAAGCCTGCAGGAACTGGTGCGCGACCGCGACTGGCTAGCCCTCGATGACGCCACCCGCATCGCGGCCGTCTACAAATTCGTCCGCGACGAAATACCGTTCGGCTACAACGCATCCGACGATGTACCCGCCTCCGGTGTGCTCGCCGACGGATACGGGCAATGCAACACGAAGACCACGCTGCTGATGGCGTTGCTGCGTGCGGTCGGGGTCCCGGCACGCTTTCACGGCGCCACAATCCACAAACGTCTGCAACAGGGAGTGGTGCGGGGACTGCTGTATCGCATCGCGCCCCAGAACATCATCCACAGCTGGGCCGAGGTGTGGTTCGAGGGCCGGTGGGTCGGGCTGGAGGGAGTGATCCTCGACGCCAGTTACTCGACGGTATCCGCGCGAAGTTCCCACAGACACGCGGAAGCTTCCTCGGGTACGGAGTCGGGACGGACAACCTTGCGAATCCACCGGTCGAGTGGAGCGGAACCGACACTACAATCCAGGCCACCGGAATCAACCGCGACTATGGCGTGTTCGACGATCCCGACGGCTTCTACCGAGTGCATGGAACCAACTTCCGCGGACTGCGCGCATGGCTGTTCGGGCGCTGGATCCGGTCCTTGATGAACCGCAACGTCGCCCGGGTGCGTGCTCTGGGGTCAGGTTGCAGCATCCCAACCGATCAGACATCTGCCACTGGCTGACGGGAACTGGTCATGTCGACCGAGAAATGACCCAGGGTGAGTGGGCAGGCGACAGCGACCCGGCGTAACTGGCGGAGCCGGGTGTCGTTGCGGGACTGCGTATTTGGGGTTATGCGGCGGATTCGATGGTGGCCCGGTAGCCCATGGCGGTGAGTTGGGTGATGTGGTTGCGCAGTCGTCGTTCGACGACCGCTTTGTTGGCATGGTAGTCGGTTCCGAGGTCGCGGAAACGGGCGGCCGGGTTGGCCAGCAGGTGCCAGACGATCATCAGGATGGAGCGGGCCACTGCGACGAGGGCTTTGAGCTTGCCGCGGCGTTTGACAGGCGCCGGTAGCGTTCGCCGAGGAAAGGTATTGGTCTTGGCGGCCGCGCCGAGCGCGCCTTTGAGATACGGGTTGCCCTTGCCGGTGCGGCCGGCGCGGGTCACCGGCCCGGACTGGATGGTGTGCGGGCACAGCTTGGCCCACGACACCAGGTCCTCAGGGGTGGGGAACCTGCTGATGTCCAGTCCGATCTCGGCGACAAATCGGTTACGCGTTATGCGCGCCGATACCGGGGATCTCGTCGAGCCGCTCGATGGTGCACAGTACGCAGTCGGCGCCGTTGGTACCTGGTCCTCGTCGCGTGCAACCCGCCGCTGGCCCATCGGGAGGTCAACGTGGACCGCCAGATCGGCCTGCTGTTGCCGTGCAACGTCGTCGAGCGCGCCGACCCCGGTGATCGTGGAAGCGACAACTCGCGACTGCTGGTCGAGGTTATCGGCGACGCTGATCTGGAACCAGTGGCCGACGACGTCACCGTCAAACTCCAGACCGCCATCGATTCCCTGGCCGCGTCACAGACATCGCCACGGCGCCGTAACGCTCCCGGCGGGGTCACACTGGTCACCGCAGGTCGTTTCGGCGAGTGGTCTTTGCGCCAGGGGAACTTCGTTCCCCTGGCGCGCTGCGGACACCACGACCGGGTGTCTTTCGTCGGGCGGGTCTGGGCCGAAGGGCCCTAGGAACAACATGTGCCGCGCAGCGACAGTGACTGTGACGCGTACTCCCACCGATGAGCGGGCGGTCTCGACGAAACGAAAAGGGTCCGGAACATGTTCACCAGACGCACAATGATCACCGGTGTGGCCGCCCTCGCGGTGGCGTCTTCACTTGCTGCCGTTGGGCTGAGCGTTAACACAGCCAGCACCGCGCAACCTGCAGGTGAGGTCTCATTGAGCAGCGGGCCCTATCCGGCCCAGCCATGGGGCCCCAATTGTTGGGGACCCAACGGCACTTGGAACCCCGACTGCGGGCCAGCCCCCACGTGGGGTCCGGGCGCGGGCCCGGGACAGTGGGGACCGGGCATGATGGGCCCCGGACCGTGGGGACCCGGTGATTGGTGTTGGTAGCCACCGGGAAACGGCAGCCAGAACCACTTTGATGGGTCTGGATTCTCGTCATTGACCAACGCGCTCCGCGGGTCTGCCAACGGCATCCGAAATTTGATCCCCTGACGGAGGGTTGCCCCTTTGGCCGGGTGTTGCAGGGACGTCCACGTCTTACAGCCAGGCACGCGGGGGTCAGTTTTCACGTGCCGCCGATAGGGTGCGAATGGCCGTGGATCATCACGCCACATGGCAGTGTTGCTACCGAATGCAGGGTGCTGTGTTCTCATTCCAGAGGAGTGCCAACGCATAGCGACCCTGGTCGCTTTCCCAATGCTGCTTGCGGCCGTGAGGTATCCGTTCGTGGCCGCATAGCCCGGGGTAAGTTGCGGTCGGACACGTCCCGGTCAGCTTGAGATCAAGGGTATGACGGTGCGGTACTTCCCGCCGGGGGTTTGTTGGGGCGGCTCGGTGTCGCGGGTGACGGTGACGTGGCCGAGCTGGTGGTCGGTAAGCAGGCGGCTGATGTGGGTGTGCACCTGCTGCCAGACCAGCTCGGGGTCGGCGCCGTCGAGGGGTTGCAGGCGGATGCTCAGCTCGACCGGTGTGGTGTGCACGATCTGAGAGAACTCGATGCCGGGGATGCGGTCGAGCAGCGTGCTGATGGCCAGCGGCGCGATGGTGACCGCTACGCCGGCGCGGGTGTGGAAGGTCAGCACGTCGGCGCTGCGGCCGTGGACGCGGATCGCGGGCAGCGGGTCACCGCACGGGCAGGGGTCGGGGCGCACCAGGATGGCATCGCCGAGGTCGTAGCGCAGGATGGGTTGGATCCGATTGGCCAGGTTGCTCAGCAGGGTGGTGTGCGAGGTCTGGCCCGCCGGGACGGGTTGGTGCTCGGCGTCGACGGGTTCTAGCACGGCCCAGTCGCTGCTGACGTGCAGCCACTTGTGTTGGCAGCTGAAGCTGAGGAAGGTGCATTCTGAGGCCGCATAGCCCTGGCGGACCTTCGCCCCGAACGCGGAGCCGATCCGGTCGTATTCGGTGTCGGGCAGGCCCTCGGCGGACAGCACTACCAGCACCGGATCGATGCGTAGCCGGCCGGCGTGCTGCTCGCTGGCCAGCAGCGCGCCGGTGGTGGCGTAGGGGGCCAGGATGGCGGGGCGGAAGCGGTTGAGCGCGGCGACCAACTCCGGTAGCGGGGTGTGCACCGAGAACTCTCCGATCAGCCGGCGGCGCAGCGGGTTGGTGCGTAGCGCGGCGGCCGCGGTGACCGAGGCGAAGTGCCCGCCGGTGGCGTTGACCATGGCGATGCGTGCGCCGCGGGCCAGGATGCGCGCCAGGTCGGGTGCGGTGAGCCAGGCGCTGAGCATCCGGGCCGCACAGGCCGATGTCACGGCCAGGGTCTTATGGTCGATCAGGAAGATGCCGCGCGCGCCGGTGGTGCCCGAGGTGGTGACCACGGTATAGCGGCCGGCCAGCTTGTGCCCGATGCGCGCGGGGTCCGCGATGAACGCTTGCGCCGCGGCGAGGGTGACGGCCGGGTCGGTGACCCAATCGTCGAAGCGCGCCATCAGCTCGGCCTTACCGGTGACCGGCAGCAGCGCCGGGTCGGTCACTCGCTCGGGCAGGCCCTCGTACAGCTGGCGATAGTAGGGCGAGTGGGCGCGCGCGTGAGCGACGATGTCGGTGAGGCGCTCACGCTGGCGCCGCGCGATCGCCTCCCTGCCGTGTTTGCGGGCAGCGCGGGCGTCGAGCAGCAACGACAATCGGCTTTCCCTCATTGCGCTCACCCGACCCCGGCCAGTTCATGCGCCAGGACCCACGCGGCCAGGCCGAGCAGCCCAAACAGCGCCAGCGGCGCTCGCTTACCCGGGCGTGGGGGCACCGCGACTGTGTCCAGTCTTGTTCGACTTGCCATCGTCGGAGCGGCCGGTAATCGGTTCTTCCGCGGTGTATTGGGCGGGTGCTGCGGCGAATCGTTGGGCACATTCGGGCGAGCAGAACCACCAGTCTTTCTCGGCGTGGCGCAGATGGCTGGGCGCGGTGCGGGGGTCGACACGCACACCGCAGACCGGGTCGGTGGGGTAGCGGGCCGCCGCCAGTGACACCGCGTACAGCTCGACGGGGGTCGCGATGTTATGGAGCTTTGTGGGGCCCAACGGGTCTGCCGACAGCCCGAGCTGTGCGCACGCCTGCCGGACGTGTTCGGTGACAACGGCTTGCCCCGCGCCGGCCAGGGCGGTGACGCGGGCCGCCACGTTCACGCCGTGGCCGACGTAGTCGCCGTTGAGATCCACGGCGCTGCCGTGGTGGATGCCGGCGCGCAGCGCCAGGAAGCCGTCCTCGTCGGCGGCGCGGTCGGCGAGAGTGAGGATGGTCGCCACCATCTGCTCGGGCTTGCTGGCGCGCAGCATCACCGCATCGCCGATCGTTTTGACTATGGCCACGCCCGGCTCGAGCGCGTCGCGGGCAAGCTGCACCAGTCGGCCCGCCAGGCTGGCCGCTTCCTGGTCCCCGCACATTTCGGTCAGAACAGCGAACCCTGCGAGGTCGACGAATGCGAATGTCGCGTCGGCGGGGTCATGCTCGGCCATCTGATCTTTCCCTCGGTCGTGGGTGTGGTGGCCGGTCAGGCTCCATCGGGTGGCATCGCCGGTGCCAGGGTGACTGGCCACCGGCCCCGACGGGGCAGCAGCTGCGGTGTACCGGCATGCGAGCGCGTCGCAGCGAATCTTGCGCTGCGGCAGCGGCTTTCGGTGCGGACGATGGTTCCTCGTGTGGAGCCGATGCGAGCAACGCCCGGCGGTAGCGCCCGCTCAGCGCGGTGATTGCCGGGACCAGGGCTATAGCGTGGGCGTCGCCGGGTCGAACAGCCACTGGTCATCTCCTGTCTTGGTGTTGGGGCTGCAGGCGGCCGAGGCCGGGCAGGAAGCGCCCGACGCGGGAGGTGTAGTCGGTGTAGGCCGCGCCGTGCACACGCCGCAGGTAGGGCTCTTCGGCGAGGCGCACCTGCAATTCGATTGCGATCACGGTGATCACCACGCCGGCGATGGCCACCGGGTTGGGCACCATCAATGCCAGGCCGAGGAACGTAAGGATCGCGGCGGTGAAGATCGGGTTGCGAACCACCCGGAACGCGCCGGTGGTGACCAAGATCGTGGGCTCCGCCTTGTCGATCCCAGTCCGCCAGGACGCGCCCAGCGCCAGCTGAGCACCAAACGTGGCGGAAATGCCGAGCACTGCGACCGCTACACCGACACCGCGCACCATCGGGTGATCCACCGCGGCGATCGGCGGCAGGCCGGCCAGATCGGCCAGCGGGGCGCCGACACCCACGGTGAGGTAACCGAGGTCGGTCACCGCGAGAGCCCACCACTCCAACGAGCCATCCGGGCGCGGGGTGCGCCGGTTGCCGATGTCGCCGGTGCGGCGCCGTTGGATCAGGGCGCGGACCGCGCCGCTGAGCAGCATCATCGCGGCGAAGAGGCCCAGGGCGGCAATAGCCATCATGTCTCGCCCCCGCCGGCGATCGGCTTGGCGGCCACGCCGAGCAGGTAATCGCTATGGATGCGGGTGAGCGACCTGAGGACCACAAGCCCGTGGTGGGTGAGTTCGTCGAGGAACTCCTCGGCGCTGAACCGGTCCTCGGTCGGGTGCTCGAAGAGCCGCCGGTAGGTGGGGCGGGCCAGGGCGTGGGCGGTGACCTCGTCGAAGTAGAACCGCCCACCCGGTGCCAGTGCCCGGGCTACCTCGCCGATGGCTTTGCGCCAGTCCGGGATGTGGTGGACGATCCTGAAGTCGAACACCGCGCCGTAGCCGCCGTCGTCGGCGCCCAACGCAGCGCGCAGGTCGGTGGCGCTGCCCTGGGCCAGTCGCACCCGGTCCCCGTAGCGGGCGAGGCGCGCGCCGGCGCGGCGGATCATCGCCGGATCCAGGTCCACGCCGTCCACGCCGGCGGCGCCGAACCGCTCCAAGACCAGCTGCGACCCGTATCCGGCACCGCACCCGATCTCCAGTGCCCGCGTGCCCGGGATCAGCCGGCCCCCGAACCGCAACAGCACCGGCACTTCATAGCAGCGCTGCAGCCATCGCCGCGGCGCGGAGTTCACCAGCGTGGTCTCCGCCCAGTTCATCAACATCGGTTGGCCCCTTTCCCGGTTGCCCGGGTCGGCGTCACCTGCGCCCACCCTCGGGTGGCTTCGGACCCAATCATGCCGACTTCGCCCGAAACCAACCGCATCAGACGCTATCACCGCCGTTTGACGATTGGTATATGGAAGACGCTATCATCGGTTTGTGACGATGACTAGTGTATCGCCCGCGTCGGCGCGGCCCTCACAGGATCTGGCCCCGGCGGTGGCGCTGTTTCGCAGCCTTTCAGACGGAACGCGGCTGGCGATCCTGCAGCGGCTCACCGAGGGCGAAGCCCGGGTGGTGGATCTGACGAACTTGCTGGGGGTGGCGCAGTCCACGGTGTCGGCGCATCTGGCCTGCCTGCGCGAGTGCGGCCTGGTCACGGGCCGCCCGGAAGGCCGGCAGATGTTCTACTCGCTGACCCGCCCAGAGTTGATGGACCTGCTGGCCTCGGCCGAGACCTTGCTGGCCGCCAGCGGAAACGCCGTGGCGCTGTGCCCCAATTACGGTCTGGCCACCGACGAAGATCCCGCTCCGGGCGACCTGTTGACCCACCACACCGAGGAGAACGGCCGGTGAGTAGTTCGGAGACCAGCCGACCCGGTCGAAACGACGAGGATGTCGTCGACGACCTTGACGCCACCCGCGATGACAACGATGACGGCGACGAGGACGTCGATCACTTGTGGCAGGTCCGGGAGTTCCAGCTGGGTGTACTGGCGGGGGTGCTGCTGCTCGCCGGGTTCCTGGTGGGCCGCGCCGATCTGGGCGGCTGGGAGCTCGGGCTGAGCATCGCCGCCCTGATCGCCGGCGGTGTCACGTTTGTGCCCAAGACCGTCACGAAGCTGTTCAAGGGCAAGATCGGCATCGACACGCTGATGACGATCGGCGCGCTGGGCGCGGTGGCCCTCGGTCAGGTCGAGGAGGCCGCGACGTTGGCCTTCCTGTACTCGCTGAGCGAGGGCCTGGAGGAATATTCGGTGGCTAAGACCCGCAAGGGCCTGCGCGCTCTGCTCGACCTTGTCCCCCGCCAGGCCACTGTGCGCCGCGGCGGCACCGAGCAGGTGCTTGACCCGGCCGACCTGGTGGTCGGCGACACCATGATTGTGCGGCCCGGCGAGCGCCTAGCCACCGACGGCATCCTGCGGGCCGGGCGCACCACGATGGACTTGTCGGCGATCACCGGTGAGTCGATGCCGGTGGAGGCTGGCCCCGGTGATGAGGTGTTCGCCGGGGCCATCAACGGCACAGGCGCCGTCGAGGTCGAGGTGACGGCCACCGCCGAGGACAACTCGCTGGCCCGCATCGTGCATATCGTCGAGGCCGAGCATTCCCGCAAGGGCACCACCCAACGCCTGGCCGACACGATCGCCACGCCGCTGGTTCCGGGCATTCTGTTGGTCGGGTTGCTCATCGCCGTCCTCGGTGCACTGTTCGGCGAGGCCACGCTGTGGATCGAGCGTGCCCTGGTCGTGGTGGTCGCCGCGTCCCCGTGCGCCCTGGCGATCTCGGTGCCGGTCACCGTGGTCGCCGCGGTCGGGGCCGCCAGCAAGCGCGGGGTCCTCATCAAAGGTGGGGCCGCGCTGGAAACCCTGGGCAAGGTGCGCACCATCGCCCTGGACAAGACGGGCACCTTGACCCGCAACGCACCGGTCGTCGTGGAGGTGGTCACCGCCGCGGGTTACACCCGCGAGGAGGTCCTGGCCCTGGCCGCCGCGCTGGAGTCGCGCAGCGAGCACCCGCTCGGCCGGGCCATCCTCGCCGCCGCGCAGACCGTGCCCGCCGCCGCCGATGTCGAGGCGGTCACCGGTGCCGGTGTGGTCGGCACCCATGACGGCAAGGCGCTGCGCCTGGGCCGCCCGGGCTGGGTCGATCCCGCTGCCCTGGCCGCAGATATCGCCCGGCTGCAGCAGGCCGGGGCCACCGCGGTGGTTTTGGAGGTCGACGGCGTCATCGCCGGCGCGATCGCGGTCCGCGACGAGCTGCGCCCCGAGGCCGGCGACGTTGTCGCCGAGCTGCACCAGCAGGGATACACCGTGGCGATGCTCACCGGGGACAACCCCGCCACCGCCCACGCGCTGGCCGCCGAAGCCGGCATCACCGAGGTCCACGCCGACCTGCGCCCGGAGGACAAGTCCCTGATCGTGGGGCAGTACCGGGACACCGGGCGGGTCACCGCGATGGTCGGCGACGGCGTCAACGACGCCCCCGCGCTGGCCACCGCCGACCTCGGCGTCGCGATGGGCGCGATGGGCGCCGACGTGGCCATCGAGACCGCCGACGTCGCCCTGATGGGCGAGGACCTGCGTCTGCTGCCCGGGGCGTTCGCGCACGCACGGCGCACCCGGCGGATCATCCTGCAAAACGTCGCCGTCTCACTGGCACTGATCACGGTGCTCATCCCGCTGGCCTTCTTCGGCGTCCTCGGGCTGGCTGCCGTCGTCCTGGCGCACGAGCTCTCCGAGGTGCTGATCATCCTCAACGGCGTGCGCGCCGGGCGATCCACCGGCCTGCGCACCGTCGGTGCGGCCGCCGCGGCACCAGCCCCAGGCGCTAGCACCCCCGGGCGGCCACACCCACCGCGATCCACATGAGGCAGGACCGTAACGGCAACCCATCACCCGGTATCCGTGAGGGATTCGACGCCGTCATCGCACTCGTGGACGTCCGCTAGAACGCAGCTCCAAAACTGGGCGCCGGCACATCAGGACCAGATGTGATCGCCGGTCGCTACGACGACGAGTTCGCCCACGTGGCGGACGTCTTCAGGAACCAGATCGCCCGCACCGACGGCGGCGCCGCAGTGGCGGTCTATCACCGCGGCAGGCTGGTCGTCGATTTGTGGGGGGGAGTTCGCAGCCTGGATGGGGTGCCCTGGACACGCGACACGCTGGCCATGTGCTGGAGCACCACCAAGGGCGTCGTCGCCACCTGCGCCCACGTGCTCGCCGACCGCGGGGACCTCGACTACGACGAACGGGTCGCCACCTACTGGCCGGAGTTCGCCCAAAACGGCAAGGGTGACATCACCGTTCGGCAGGTATTGAGCCACTCCGCGGGTCTACACCGCCTCAACACGATCATCGACCACGGATCGAAGATGCTCGATTGGGAGCACATGACCGATGCGCTGGCGCGGGCGAAGCCGGCCTACGAGCCGGGAACCGCGGTGGGCTACCACGCCCTGACGTTCGGTTGGCTCGTCGGCGAGCTGGTGCGGCGGATCTCCGGTGTCCCGATCGAAAAGTTCGTCCAGAAGGAAATCGCCGAACCGCTCGGGCTCGACGGCCTACACATCGGCTGCCCGCCCGAGCAGCGGCACCGGGTGGCGCCGAGGCCGCCCGCTTTCAAGCGTTGGTCTGGCCCGTTCGGCAGCTTCATGGTCAACCAGGTGTCGCGGGGCGCAATCCTGTCCCGCGGTGTGGAGGACGTCCTGGTGGACCCTCGGCTACTCGATGTCGCCGTCCCCGCGATGAATGGGTATTTCGATGCCGTGTCCCTCGGCGCGATGTACGCGATGCTCGCCGGCGGCGGTCAGCTGGGCGGGGTGCGCATCCTGTCCGAGGAGACGGTACGCAAGGCCGCCGAGATCCAAAACGACCAACGCGACCGGGTCATCATGATGATGACCATGCAGTGGCGGCTGGGCTACCATCGGCTGCCGCTGCTTCACAAACAGTTTCCCCGCGGCTTTGGCCATTTCGGGTTCGGTGGCTCCGGTGGCTTTGCCGATCCCGGGCACGACCTGGCCCTGGCGATGGTGTGCAACCGTGGGCGCGGCACCCCAATCGGCGATCTGCGGATTCTTAGGCTCAGTCAGGCCACAGCCCGCGCCGTCCAGTCCCTCAAGTAGGTCGTGTCTGTTCACTTCAGGCGGTGGGCGGTGACTGCTAGTGCGAAACGCAGCGGAACGGAACGGCTAGTATCTGGTCGATGCCGTTGGCCTGCTCTCGAAAGATCAGGTCGGTGATGGCCGAGCTGAGCAGTTGCATACCGATGGCATTGCCGCCCAACGAGATCGGCGACAGCGCGGGCGAGTAAGCGCGCGTCGCCGCGGCCATTCACCGATCTGAATGTCCGCGCTGAGCGGCTCGGTGATCTTCTCGCGCACAAGCTCTTTCACCGTCTTGATTCGTCGAAACAATCTCGCTGACCAGACGGCCCGAGTTCGGGCGTGGTAACCGGAGGCTTTGCCGGGCGGCCGCCACGGCGCCTTCGGGCGAGTTGTGACGTCGACTTGCTTGTTCTCGGGGGTGATCGGGGGCGTTTCACCCGGACATCCCCGACGTGTGGGCCGGGAGATGACGGACCTCGATGTCCCGCTGATGCTGGCAGACTCGGGCCGTCCTTGGCGACCGGCGCGAAAACATCCAGCTGGCTGCGCTCTGCGAGTGTCAGCGCAGCGAGGGCGGTCACTGTCTTGGTGCTCAAGAAGTGATTGACGATAGCGTCCCCCGGCCCCGCTCGACGGTCTTGGCCCTGTCGCCATCGCCGCCCGAGACGTCGACGACCGACTGACCGTCGATGTCGATGGCGATCGCGGCGCGCAGTTCGCCGTCGGTACCGATCTGTTCAGACAGCGGCGGCAGTGCGGAAGCGGCTGTCATAATGCCCATCGACCCCGCCGGTCGCGGCAGCGGCCTTGCCTTCAACTCTTCTCATGCGCCGAATTCGTTCGGCGCGCCGTACACCGCGGCCCCAACTAACGGTCGACCGAGCTCAGCCAAAATGGAGGACTGACGTGACCGAGTTCGATCTCGTGCTGCTGGGCCGGGGCGCCCTGGCTGCGGCCCTTGGGTTTGTGATCGGCTGGGAGCGCGAGACGTGCGGATCGCCCGCCGGTGACCGGACCAACGCCCTGGTGGGGCTGGGAGCAGCCGTGTTCACCGCATTAGCCCTGGACCTGTTCCCGCAGGAGGTGGGCAGGGTGATCGCCGGTGTCGCCACCGGGGTCGGGTTCCTGGGGGCCGGGGTGATCCTGCGTCAAGCTAGCGGTGAAGTCCGCGGGCTCACCACGGCCGCCGGTATCTGGTCAGTCGCCGCGCTCGGGGTGGTGATCGGTGCCGGACGGTATTGGACGGGACTCATCCTCGCCGCGCTGATCCTGCTCATCCTGCTGTGGGAGGAGATACCCGGACTTGCGCGGATCGGATACAACAAGCGCCGAGCCGCCGACCGGCGCGCAGATTCGGGTCAGGATCCACCTGACGAATGATCAGGCAACGTGACGAGCCTTCGGTGCTCGCCAGGGTGGCTGGGCTCACGGAACAATCCGCCGGCGGCACCCACCGCGCGGCCATCAGCAAGTCGCGCCGCAAGCTGGTCGTGGTCGACACTGCACCAACCGGGTACACCCTGCTGCTCGACACCACCGGCTCCTACACCGTGAGGTCGCGCCGCCAGGTGGGAATGAGCACTTCGAGACACCGCTGATGCGGCTCCAGAACCCCGAACGGGCCAAGGTCACTCTCACCGTCGCCGAAACCACCGCCGTCCTCGAGGCCGCCGGCCTGCGGACCAACTCGAACGCGCCGGCATCCACCCCCGTGCCCTGGGCGGTCAAACAACTCGCCGGTCGCCGCACATCCGACAGCGTCGCTGCTGCGGCAACGCGCGGCCGCAGAGTTGCCGCAGATCGCCAGCGGACCGCCCGTGGTGCCCCTGTTCGCAACCGAATCGGTCGGCAGCCCAGCACTGGAAGCAACTCACGACTACCCGACTCGTCACGGCCCGGTGACCTGAGACCGACGTGATGAGGTCGCGGTCAAGAACAACACCTTGACTGAGTACTGTCACCAGCGAGGACTTTTTCATGGCCACGGACAAGTACCTACTTCGTCGCGAGACCGCACATCGACGCCGTGTATCGGCACGCGAGGCGCGACGGGCAGGTGGGCAACACATCGGTCGACCGAAGGCGCTCGACAAGTCCAAGGCCGGGCTGGCTCGGCGGATGCGCGCCGGTGGAGAATCGGCGAGCACGATAGCCAACACCCTTGGTGTGAGCCGCGCGACGGTCTGCCGCGTGCTCGCAGAGCAGACCGATGAAAGTGACGGAGTGTGCCGCATTCCGAATTGAGCACCGTCCAGAACCCTGACGAGCGACTCCGAACGTGGAGGGCGGTAGAGGATCGTTAAGCGCGCCGGCACCGCGTAACGATTAGTTCCCTGTGTCAGAGGCTACAGGCGGTGATTGACAATCGAGACGCACCAGAAGCGTCGGACCCTTGGGGTCAATAGTCCCATTGTCCGGGGCCCATCATGCCGGGTCCCCATTGTCCGGGGCCCATCATGCCGGGTCCCCATTGGCCGGGGCCCATCATGCCGGGTCCCCATTGGCCGGGGCCCATCATGCCGGGTCCCCATTGTCCGGGGCCCATCATGCCGGGTCCCCCTTGTCCGGGGCCCATCATGCCGGGTCCCCATTGGCCGGGGCCCATCATGCCCGGTCCCCATTGCCCGGGTCCCCAGCAGTCGGGGTACCAAATGCCGTCTGCTCCCCAACAACCCGGGGGGTCCAACGGGTTTGGGACATCTGCCGGATATGGAGACGCAGAGATCGACACTGCGGGTTGGGCATTGGCGGCGGTGCTGGCGCTGAGCCCGACAACTACCGCTGAACTGCCGAGGGCCAGAATTGCCAGACCGGCGGTCGTCAGGTGTGTGGCGGTGAACATGCTCTTCCACCTCTTCTCGTCTGTGCTTGCCAGTTTCACGGGGTGCTACTTCGGCGGGCTGACATCGAGTTCCGCGTACATCCCGGTCCAGTAGTGACCGGTGATGTTGCAGATCAACTCGTAGCGGCCCGGTGTGAGCGTGACGGTCGTCCAACCGCTGGCCCCAGGGGCGATCCCGGTGTTGCTCGGATTGTCCTCACCCCGGTCGGCGCCGCAGGTGCGTGAGGCTTCGCCAAGACTGCCGGCCTCATCAACCTTGCCGTCCGGACCGATGGCACGCTGCCCGAGGTATTGCCCTTTCGCGAGAGGCAGCACCACCAATTCATGGTTCAACACACCGGCATTGACTACTCGGAACGACACCTGACCCGGCGCGACGGTAGCCGGATTGATCAGGATGCGCATCATCCCCATCATTCCCATCCCCGGGCCTCGGTAGCTGTTTTGCCCGGAGCCATACTGGCCGTTCCAACCAGGCCCCATCATGCCTCCAGGGCCCATCATGCCGCCGGGGCCCATCATGGTGTGCATATCGGTGAGGGTGACATCGACAACGGTGCCCGGCAATGCCGGTGCCGCACAGGACGGAACGGCAGGAGACCGCCCGGTCCCCATCATTCCGGGTCCCATCATTCCCGGACCCCACTGCCCAGGTCCCATCATGCCCGGGCCCATTCCTGGGCCAGTCGGATACGGAAGGTTAGCGGCGATGCGGTTATGGCGCATCACCAAACCGACACCCAATGCCACGGCGCATGCGATAGCGACCACCACCGCACCGAGCGCGATAGCCAGGTCACGCGAACCCCGACGGGTGCTCATCGCGCTCAACGGTGTTCCCGCAGCAGCGTCATCCGCTTGCGGAACTCGTCTTCGTCGATCTCACCTCGGGCGAAACGATCGGCCAACCGATCTTCGGCGCGCATCCCCTCCAGGCCTGGACCGCCCCGGTGGTGGGAGCTGCCGCTACCCGACAGATAGCGGACGGCGAAAATGATGGCCACGATCACCGCAACCAACAGCACCACCATCAAGACCGTCATCAGGATGCCGCCCCCGCCCCAGCCGCTGTTCCAGCCGTTACCCCAGCCGTATCCACACATTGTTGCCTCCCAAATACCAGCACTGTCCTGACCATTCGTGAGGTCAGCATGCGCGGGTGCTGCGCCGCGGACTAGGGCCAATGGTCCTTTCCGTCTAGCGAACTGCTATAACATCGCCGAATGGAGATCCCGACCGCCTCGGCAGCGTTACAGCGGGTGGAGCTGGCACCGGCGGCGGCATTGTTTCGTTCCCTCGGGGACCCCACCCGGCTGGCGATCGTGCGCCGGCTGGCGGCTGGCCCGGCGCGTGTGGTCGAGCTGGTGCAGGCAGTGGGGTTGGCGCAGTCCACCGTCTCCAAACACCTTGCCTGCCTGCGGCAGTGCGGTCTGGTCGACTCCGAGCCAGTCGGGCGCGCCTCGCTGTTTCGGCTGACGCAACCCGCGCTGGTCGATGTGCTCGCCGCGGCGCAGACGGTGCTGGATGCGACCGGTCAGGCAGTGACCGTGTGCCCGACGTACGGCATAGACAGCTGACCACCCGAAACAACGTGACGAACACCGGCGGTGCGCCACAGCGGCCGGCATCATCGAGCAATTCGACGTCCACTTCTTCGATCGGGCGCCCCGTCTCTGGCAGCCACTATCCCTCCCAAGTCCCGCATCCCTTAGCCTCGATCCACCGGTGAGCTGTCGGTGTGAAGTCGATTTCGATTGTGTGCGTTGGGCCCGGGGTGTGCCGTGAGGTGGGTGTGTGTGATGGCCCGATCTCGGTATCGGCTTGTTCCTGTGGGTCTTTCGTCTCGTGCGGGCGGTTGGGGTTGCTCTGTTAGGCCAGCAGTGGCCGGTTTCGGCCAAACAGACTGTGGAACAGGGTGTTCCACGCGGTTTCCCAGGGCCAGTTGCGTGGCAGGTGCAGGGTCAGGCGTCGGGCCGAGGAGGCGATGCGTGCCGGCACGCTGATCAGGGTGCGGCGGATGGTGCCGGTGCGGGCTTTGGCCAGCGCTGGTCCGGTCAGGGTGGCCGCGGCGCGGGTGAGGTTGAACGCCATCGCTGCGCACACCAGCCAGGCGGCGTTGGCGCCGAATCGCCCCGAGGGCAGATGGGCCAGAGCAGAGTCTTTGAGGTCGGCGTGGACCTGCTCGATGAGCGCGTGGCCGCGGTGGGTCTTGTCGGCGGTGACGGTATCGAGGTCGGTGGTGGTGAAGAAGGCATGGAAGCGCCAGGTGTCGAACAGGGTGGTCTGCCCCTCGCCGCTGGCGGGGTTGAGGTCGGGGATGCGCCGCACCACCAGCCTGCCGGGGATCTGCTCGCTGGTTTTGCGGGAGCTGAACGCGGTGAAGTCGATCTCGGCGACCTCGGCGCGCGAGATCCAGCGCTGGGTGTTCTCGTCGTAGATCGCGTCGGTGTACTGGATCGAGATCCAGGCGTCCTCGGGTATGGCGGCGATGGCGGCTTTGACTTTTGGGTCCAGGCGCACGGTGATCGACACGTCGGCACCACCGCGCAGAGCAGCCGCCACGGTTGGGTAGCCGTAGAACGCCGAGTCGGCTCGCAGCAGCGGCCGGGTGGCTGCCGCCGAAGAGCGCAGTCGTGTCACGGTGGCCAGCGTGTCGCCGACGATGCGGGCAGCTCCACGTGCTGATCCGCAGGCGCCTTTGCGTAGGCGTTGGCCGCAGATGATCGGTGCACCATGCTCAGTGGTGAGCGTGGCGATCAGCGCATTTAACCCACGGACCCCGGAGTATCCGTAACCAGATCCCTGTTTGGTGTAGCCGTGCACTTCGATGATGGTGTCATCGAGATCAACACACACCGGACCGTCAACACCGGCCAGCACCGGAGTGCGTTCGTGCAGACCGGCCAGCAACCGCGCCGCCACGGCGTCGAGTTGGCGGACATGACCGAAGCTGAATTCGCGCAGGAACGATCCCAGCGTCGACGGGGCGTACGGGCGGTCGAACACGGTGCCCATCGCGCCGTGGCGCAGCAAGGCCATGTCATCGATGCTGTCAGCACCAGCTACCATGCCCGCGACCAGCGACAAGACTTTCGCCCCGGCGTTGGCGCCCTTGTCGGTCGGCACCGTGATGTGCTCATCAGCCAGGCTGCTCAACCCGCACTGATGAGCCAGAGCGGCCATCGGGACCAGCCCGGCACACGACACCAGATTGGGGTCATCAAAGCGGGCTGACGCCACAGGACGAGTGTGAGATAGTTGCATCTACGAGATGCCCTTCGTTCTGACCGAATGTGATCCTAGACAAATCCCATTCTTTCACCGCGACAGGGCATTTCGTTTTTACAACCCGCCCCAAC
The DNA here is from genome assembly GCF_022370635.2 of Mycolicibacterium crocinum. The sequence goes on from NZ_CP092363.2 coordinate 87,856, forward strand.
TCCTATTCGATCGGTGGATCAAGGCTTAGACCCACCCGGGTGTTGGGACGCTGACGGCGTCTGGCATCAAGACTGCTGGGGCCCCGGACAATGGGGACCAGGGCAATGCGCCCCCGGGCAATGGGGACCAGGCATGGGGCCGGGAATGATGGGACCCGGCTCCGGCCCCTGGGGACCGGGAATGATGGGACCCGGCTCCGGCCCCTGGGGACCGGGAATGATGGGACCCGACCCGTGGGATTACTAAGACGAACTGGCCTTGTGCGCCAAAGTGCCTAACTCACCCTGCAAGTCGCTAACAACGGCTGGTCGACCCCACCGGGCTGGCCATGCCAAATAGGGCACGTCGTTTGAGACAGACCGGACCATCGTCGTCGATGGCTTGGGCACAAGGGCGTGTCGAGCGCCGCCAGTAGGGCACGTTGGCCTGACGTTCCCGCGTTTGCGTTGCGGTGCGACTTGCGTGTCGACTTTCAGACTTGACGTCAGTGCGTCATTCGAGCTCGTCGTTCGGATGCTGCGCTGTGTTGCTCACGACTGCTGTCGACGACGCTGTGGGTAGGGCGCATGCCGAACACGTGGTACCTGCACCCGGCTGGCGGTGGTGGTGGGCCAGACTTGGCCGGTGCACCTAGCGGGGATGGTTCAGGCGGCGGGGATGTTCGTGGCGACGAACATCGACGACCTTGTCGTTCTCATGGTGTTCTTCGGTCGGGCGCGCGGGGATCGGTCAGCGATCGTTCGGGTTGTGGGCGGCCAATACATCGGGTTTGCCGCGATTCTGCTGGTGTCGGTTGTGGGTGCGCTCGGAGTGCGACTTTTGCCTGGGACCGCCATCGCCTACTTTGGGCTGCTGCCGATCGTGTTCGGTCTGCGGGCGGCGTGGTCGGCCTGGCGCCATCGCCGCGGAAACGATGGCGAGGACTGGGAAGTGGGTGGCCGGGCCGGCCTGGGGCTTTCCACTGTTGCCGCAGTCACTTTCGCCAACGGGGGCGACAACATCGGCGTGTACGTTCCCGTGTTCGCCGCCGCCGGACCGTCAGGGATGCCTGCCTACATCGCCACCTTCCTGATCGGGGTCGGGTTGTGGTGCGTACTCAGCAATCGCATCGCCTCACATCCCGGTATCGCCCACGCTTTGGAACGCTGGGAACACGTGCTACTTCCTGTTGTGTTGATTGCTATCGGCATCGCAATCCTGGTCGGGGGCGGGGCGTTCGGCCTCTAGACAACGACCATCGAGCGCACGGCCGGGTGACTGACCTGCGCCGTACTGCTAGAAGGATGCCGGTCCGAGGGCTTCGATCGCGGCGCGCAGCTTGCCGGTGACTGCGTCGGCGACGTCCTGCAATGCGGCTTCGCCGGTAACCTGAACCAGCAGTTGGGGATTCATGGCTTCTACGAGCACTCGGCTGTCATCGGCCGGATCGGTGCGAACGACGACGTTGCACGGCAGGAGCAGTCCGATCTGGCGGTCGATGTCCACGGCGCGGTGCGCCAGTGGGGGATTGCAGGCGCCGAGGATCAGGTAGTTCTCCATGTCGTGGCCTAATTTGGCCTTCAGTGTGGCTTTCATGTCGATCTCGGTGAGGACGCCGAAGCCCTGAGCAGCCAGAGCATCACGAGTGCGGGCCACCGCGTCGGCGAAGGTGGACTGCAGCGAGGTCGAGATAGCAATGCTCATGCGGTGTCCCCTCCGATGCCGATGCGGGTTTGTTCCCAAACCTTCCAGTGCAATCCCCACGCCGCAGCCGGGGTGCGCCGTTCTTTATCGAATCTTCACCGAACGGCTAGGACAACCCTATCCGCGCGGGCGAAGCTGAAGGCAGAACCCTTGGGTAACGAGGAAGGGGATGATCGTTCCTCGCTCGGAATTGCACCGAACCGTGGGCACAAGCGTACGCAGGAAGGAAAGGTCGCAATGACCGAATCACCAGGAACCCCAACGCACACGGACGCATCGCCGGTCGTCGTTACTGAGGACGCTCACCACAACAACCGCCTCTACCGCGCTCTGGCATGGGTGGGCATCATTGCCGGTGTCCTGTTCATCGTGGCTGTGGTCTTCTTCTCCGGATTTCTTGCAGGACGATCCGCTGACGGCTACGGGTGGCACCGAGGTTGGCAGAACGGTCAGATGCAGCCCGGAGGCATGATGGGTAGTGGCTGCCCCATGATGCAGATGATGCCCGGCGGAATGGGGCCGGGAATGATGCCCGGCGGAATGGGACCAGGCATGATGCCCGGAATGACGCCCGGCGGCATGGGGCCCGGGGGGATGAGAGGCCCGAACATGGCCCCAACAACGCCGATGCCCCCGCCGACCGGCCAACGCTAGAAGCTTCACTCACGCGTGCCATCGGCAACAGTTGAGGTGGTCCAAGACAACCCCCGCTGCCCACACGGGGCCAACATTCGTGACCGTCGTTGGGGCCAAGGGACTTGACGACACTCAGCCGTCATTTGCCAGAACCTGTACATCAGCCTTGGAATGGTGGCCTTTCTGATCCCGGCCACCCTCGTCGGCTTCCTGGGCATCGGCCCAGCGGTCGCGTTCCACGAAGGCTCCACACTCGTCGTCGTGGCCAACGCGTTGCGCTTGCTCGCCTACCGCGAACGCCACCACGGCGCGTCCAAGCCATCGCCAGACAGGGCCGAGCCGCGGCCGTTGTGACGTTCTATGTGTCCAGTCCACCGGCCCCAGCAACCGTCGGATGGGATCGCGGCGCCCAGCCGATGGTTGTGACAATGCCCTCCGGCCTTCGAGCAGCGTCGCGGAGTAGGCTCCGCCGAGTGGAGGATCGTTACCTCAGAGCTACGTTGTTGCTCGATGTCGGTCATCCCCGCCTGGAAGCCCTTGTCGCGGAGCGATCCTGGATGGAGCTTCCCGAACGCGCGCGCATCGGCGCGATCTATGACTTCGTCCGAGACGAGATACTCTTCGGGTATAACCCGTCCGACGACATCCCAGCGTCCGCCGTGTTGGCCGACGGTTACGGCCAATGCAACACGAAGACGACTCTGTTGATGGCGCTGTTGCGAGCGAGCGGCATCGGTTGCCGCTTTCATGGCGCGACCATCGACAAGCGGCTCCAGCAGGGCGTGATGGCTGGCCTGCTGTACCGTCTCGCGCCGAGCAGCATCATCCACAGCTGGGCCGAGGTGTTCGTCGACGGTCGCTGGGTCGGGCTCGAGGGCGTCATCCTCGACCGCGCCTACCTCGAGGGGATCCGGGCAAGTATCCGGCAGGACGGCGGCCCGTTCCTCGGCTACGCCGTCGGTACCGACGACCTCGCGAATCCACCGATCCAGTGGGCAGGAACGGACACCCGCATCCAGGCGACGGGCGTCACCCAGGACTTCGGCGTCTTCGACGATCCCGACACCTTCTACCTCGCGCACGGCGTGAACGCCCGCGGTATCAAGGGGTGGCTATATCGGCGCCTCATGCGCAACGCCATGAACAATAGGGTGATGGCGATCCGAGCGGTGAACGCCTCATCGGAGGTGCTCACCTCTGAAGTGCGCGCGCTGGCCGGCGTGTCTGGCAAGTCCCACCGTATGACGTGTACGCGGGCACCGAATCCGGCGGAATCGCCGCCGAATGCCACCACCACCGCGGGCATGCACCTCGTCGAGGACCTCGTCATCCCCGGGGTCCTCGACAACGACTACCGCCCAGTATCGGCCGGAAAGACCGGCGACCGGCTGCGTGTCACCGTGCTGTTCGGCCGCACCATCCCGCTTCTCCGCTACGAGATGACAGACCGCGTCCGGTTGGCCACCGGCGGCGCAGGAGACGTAGTGGTCGGCGACGTAAGATGGGTGGTTACGATATCGATGATGCGGCGAAGACGCGGCTGACCGGATCGGGCAGCCGTCCTAACACCCGCACGAGGACGATCAGCCGCTGCACGATCATGTAGCCGAGAATGTCGAACAACAACTGCTCGTTGGTCCAGCGCGTCAAGGAATCGGTGGAATTCGACGCGGCCCCGCTCCAGGTCGGTCGTCAGGGCAGTTGCGGTCAATCGCGGTCATATTGATGGTTCCTGCCGCGCTCGAAGGCGCTCAGCAAGGGCGGCGGTCAACTGCTCGACACTCGGCGATCCCGATACGGTCGCGCCGTCTCGGTAAAGCCGACACGACAAGCCCACAGCTGCAGCCGATTCCGGGAAAGGATCGATCCCGTCGACCAGCACCGTCGGTGATCCGACGAAGCCGAGATGCTGGGCCTCCTCAGCAGTTCGCACCAGCCGAAGCCGCACATCAGTGTTGCAGTGCCCGACCGCGTCGAGGGCGAGCGCCAGTCGTTGCCGGATGACGGTCAGGCTCGGGCACGCTGCGATGTATCGCAGCTCGACATCCATGCCACCATGATGCGCCCGCGCCCGTCACGGTGCCGATCGGTGGGGGCAGGCAGGGGCAGCACGGCAACCCGAATTGGTGCACGCTCGACGCAAGGTGACCTCAACAGCCGCCGCGGCAGTGCGCGCTCCTCAAACTGGGTCAGGTTCAGGGGGATGGTGAATCCGGCGGTGAGGCGGTCTTGAGGGGCGCCCGATCGAAGAAGTGGACGTCAAACCCGCTGTCTACGAACAGGTAGTCGCCGTGGCGCGCGCCAGCATCGTAGTGCGCGTCACCGGTGTGACGGACAGGTGTAGACGTACAGTCCGCAGGATCCTACGCTCCACGGCAGCCTCCCGGCGATGACACCACGGCCGGAGCGTCGACGTTGACGCGTGGAGCTGATTCAATCAGGTTAGCCTAACCTGGGCGCGCCGGGGGTCTGTTCGCCGCGATCCGATGTGGTGAGAAATCGAAGGAGAACCCTGTCATGTCGCCCACCCAGATTGCCGTCCTCGGCGCGATCGCCGGCGCCACCATCTTCCTGGGCCTGCCGATAGGCCGGCTGCGTGCGCCGATGCCACGGCTGAAAACGGGGTTGAACGCCGTCGCGACCGGCGTCCTGGTGTTTCTGCTGTGGGACGTTCTCGCTCACGCCTGGCAACCGATCGACGAGGCACTCTCCCACCACGAGATCGGCGCCGCAGTCGGCAACGGTGCGATGCTGGCCGCCACGGTCGGGGTCGGACTGCTGGGCCTGGTGTGGATCGACAGATTCCTCAGCCGCCACCGCATCGCACCCGTGAGCGGCCCGGGCGCGGCGTCGGTCGCCGAGTTCAAGTCGGCGTCGTGGACCGATGCGGCGGGTCGGCTCGCGCTGATGATCGCGACCGGTATCGGCCTGCACAACTTCGCCGAAGGGTTGGCGATCGGGAACTCCGCGGCAGCAGGCGATCTGAGCCTGGCCGTGTTGCTGGTCATTGGCTTCGGGCTGCACAACGCGACCGAGGGCTTCGGCATCGTCGCACCGCTGACCGGCCAGCGACCATCCTGGGGCTTCTTGGCGTTGCTCGGGCTGATCGGCGGTGGACCGACCTTTGTCGGCACCCTCATCGGTCAACGGTTCGTCAACGACACCGTCTCGATCGCGTTCCTCGGGCTGGCCGCCGGCTCCATCCTCTACGTCGTCATCGAACTGCTCGCCGTGGCCCGCACCGCCAACCTCAAGACCATCACCACCTGGGGCATCTTCGCCGGATTGATCCTCGGCTTCGCCACCGACGCCGTCCTCACCGCCGCCGGCGCCTGACCCACGCTCTGCAGCTGGAGCCGAAGGCAGTTCCTGACCCGCCACGGTGGTTCCCGCCGGGCCGGGCGCGACGGCGATTGACAGCCGGGAAGCATCATCAGCGCGCGTCGCGCACGCACCTTCGGGCCGCCCACGCGTCGCTACCGGTTCCTATCACTGTGAGGCCGCCCGCCAGTTAGGAAACGAGCACTTCGAGACCCCGCTGATGCACTTGCAGGACCCGCGCTAGCCAAGGTCATCCTCTCATCACCCTGGCCGAAGCCACCCCCAGTCCTCGAAGCCGCGGGCGGACGCTCGGATACACTCGCCGCCATGCGCACAGTCGAGGTCTTCGCCGACGTCCTGTGCCCGTTCGCCCACGTCGGGCTGCGCACGCTGATCGACCGGCGCAGCGAGCGCGGGCTCACCGAACCGCGCCTGCGTATCCGTGCTTGGCCGCTCGAGGTGATCAACGGCAAACCGCTCGACCCGCACCATATCGGCGCGGAGATCTCGGCCCTGCGCGCGTCTGTGCGCCCGGACCTCTTCGCGGGCTTCTCCGTCGATGCCTTCCCGAGCACCTCGATGGCTGCGTTCGCGGTGACAGCCGCGGCGGACCGCGCCGGCGACCCTGTGCTGGTCGAGGAGGTCGGCATAGCACTGCGCAACGCGGTGTTCGAGGAGGGGCTCGATGTCGGGCGGCCCGAGGTTGTAGAGCCGATCGCGGGCCGCTTCGGCCTTGAACCGCTCGACGCCGAGGCCACGTCCGCCGCGGTCCACGCCGACTGGGACGAGGGCCGCATCCGCGGTGTGATCGGCTCGCCGCATTTCTTTACCGACGACGGCGGGAGCTGGTTTTGCCCCGGTCTGAATATCAGCCGCGATGACGTCGGCAACTTCGTCATCGCCTGGAAACAGGACACGGAGGCGTTCGTTGAACGTGTCTTCGGCTGAGCCCGACCGGCTCACCGTTGGGGATCGCCGTGGTTACTTGTTGCGGGAGCGCGTGTGAACGTCTCGGTTGGTGGCCGCCCAGCTGGACCGGCATCGGCCGATACGCCCGACCGTGCACGTGCTCGCCGACCGTCCGCTCCAGCGCGATGCTGCCGTCGCTCCGGCGGGCGCCCGTCACCTTGCCGACGATGGTTCTCCCGGCCACCCGGCCACCCGGTCAGCCCGAAGCAACCTGATGCCGGATGGGGATCTTCTCGATCAGATGACGGTGCCGGCTGTGCCCTCGTCGCGAATCACGGGTGCCCTGTTTCCCGTCACGCCGTCATGGCGCCGACCATGTTGTAGACGGTAACGCCGGGCTGCCGCGAGTCTCATTGCCGCCGAACCGGATCTGTTGCCCGGGCGGCACACCGCGAGAACCGGAACCGTCGTGTCGAAGGTGTGCGCGTCGAGGATGCCGCGGTGAACATGGACCGCACCGGCAGCATGCCCGGCTGTCCATTCATCGTCCTCGTGAACGTCGAGCAGGATGGCGCCGGGCTCGTCGACAAGCCGCATCGCCCCGATCGGATCGACTTCCGGCACCTGCATCAGCGGTTCCCTTTCACGCGGATCGCAGACTCGATCTCCTCGGCGGGGATCTCGCTAGCGCAGAACACAGCCATGGAGACCGCAGGTTGGCGCTGCGGCACGAAGGCGGCCGGCGGGGTCTGCGCCCGAACGCAGCCTGCTGTCAGCTAGCTCCGGAAGAAACGACATCGGCGTCGGTGTCGGGTGGCGCTGCCGTCGCGATGTGGCTGCGCGCCTGGTATGCGGGACGCGAGCGGACTTTCAATGGCCACCAGAACCACGGTCCGAGCAGAGCTGCGATGGACGGCGTCATCAGTGAGCGCACGATCAGGGTGTCGACCAGTAGGCCGATGCCGATGGTGGTGCCGCCCTGGCCGACGTTGAGCAGATCGCCGGAGATCATGGATCCCATGGTGAACGCGAACACCAGACCGGCGGCAGTAACGACGCTGCCGGTGCTGCCCATGGAACGGATGATCCCGGTGTTGATGCCGGCGCCGATCTCCTCCTTGAATCGTGAGACGAGCAGGAGGTTGTAGTCGCTGCCGACGGCCAGCAGGATGATTACTGCGAACGCGAGCACGATCCAGTTCAGATCGATGCCCACGATCCGTTCCCAGATCAGGACCGAGATGCCGAACGCGGCGCCGAGCGACAACACGATAGTGCCGACGATCACCAGCGACGCGACGAAAGCCCGGGTCAGGATGAGCATGACCAGGAAGATCAGGGTGAGGGCGGCGAACGCGGCGATCATGGTGTCGTATTTCGCGCCCGACTGGATGTCCTTGTATGTCGCCGCGGTGCCGGTCAGATACATCTTGGCGTTGGCGATGGAGGTGCCCTTCACTGCTTCATGAGCCGCCACCAGTTCGTCGTCGACGGTCGAGATGCCTTGCTCGGTGGCCGGATCGACGTCGTGGGTGATGATTATTCGCGCCGCCTTGCCGTCAGGTGACAGGAACAGCTTCAGTCCTTTTTGGAAGTCGGGGTTGGCGAAGACTTCCGGTGGAAGGTAGAAGTAGTCGTCGCTCTTGGAGGCGTCGAAGGCCTCGCCCATCGCGGTGGCGGTGTTGGTCATCTGTTGCATCTGGTCGATGAATCCGTCGAAGCTGCTGTGGATGGTTTGCAGGGTCTGCTGCATGGCGGTCGCGGTCGCGATGATCGGGGGGAACTGCGCGACCATCTTCGGAGTCAGCGCGTCGATTTCGTCCATGCCGCTTACTGTCCCGTCCATGCCTTTGACCATCGCGTCCATGTCGGTGACCACCGTCGCCATGTTGCCGCTGAGAGTGTCGACACCATCGAGGGCATCGAATGCCGACCGGACACCCCAGCATGCCGGGATGTTGAAACAGTGTGGTTCCCAGTAGAAATAGTTCCGAAAAGGCCGCACGCTGTCATCGAAGTCGGCCAAGTGATCGCGCATCTCTTCGACCGATCTCTTCATGGTGTTGAGGTCCGCAACGGTGCGGTGGGCGGTGTCGACGGTGCCGTGGGCGGTGTCGACCGTGCGGTGCATGGCGTCGGAGAACTGAGCCATCAGGGTCTGCATCTGGGTCATGGACGCGATCAATTGGCCCAGGTCGTCGGACATCTTGCTGATGTCGCCGACGCGCTGTTTGAGGAACTGCAGGTTCTGGGTGATCGGCACCGACTGCATGCTGACCTGATAGGGGATGGAACTGTGCGCGATGGGCGAGCCCAGTGGACGGGTGATGCTCTGCACCATGGCGAGGCCGCGAATCCGGAACAGCGCTTTGGCGATCCTGTCCAGCACGATCATGTCGGTGGGGTTGCGCATGTCGTGGTCGGACTCGACCATGAGGATGTCGGGGTTGAGTCGTGCTGCGCTGAAATGCTTTTCGGCTGCGGTGTAGCCGACGTTCGCGGGCACGTTGGCCGGGATGTAGTGGCGATCGTTGTAGCTGGTCTTGTAGCCGATCATGGCGAGGATGCCGAGAAGCACAACGGAGGTCGCAACGGCAAGGATCGGCTTGGGCCAGCGGACTGCCGCAGTCCCGACCCGTCGCCAGCCCTTGGTCTTCATCTTGCGTTTGGGGTCCAACAGGCCAAAGCGGGTTGCCACCACCATGACAGCTGGGGCGGCGGTGAGTGACGCCGCGACGACCACGATCAACCCGATCGCTGACGGAAAGGCCAGCGACTTGAAGTACGCCAGCCGCGTCAACCGCAGACACAGCACCGCTCCGGCGATGGTCAACCCCGAGCCGAGGATGACATGGCCGACGCCGTGAAATGCCGTGTAGTACGCCGTTTCCGGGTCTTCGTCGTTCTGTCGTGCTTCCTGATAGCGGCCGATAAGGAATATCGCGTAGTCCGTGCCGGCGGCGATCGCCAAGGCTGTCAGCAAAGGTACCGAGAACGTCGAGAAGTCGATCAGACGGAAGTGGCCGAGCAAGGCGACCATGCCACGCGCGGAACCCATCTCGATACCGACGACGGCCAAAATCAGAAGGACGGTACTGACCGACCGATAGACCAGCAGCAGCATGATCGTGATGACCACCATCGTGGTCACGGTCATCTTGATCATGCTCTTGTCGCCGGTCTCAAGTGAGTCCGTGGTCAGCGGCGCGGGACCGGTGACATAGACCTGCAAGCCGGCCGGAGGTGGGGTGTGATCGATGATGTCGCGCACCGCCGCCACCGACTCGTTGCTCAGCGTACTGCCTTGATCGCCAGCCAGATTGAGCTGAACGTAGGCAGCCTTTCCATCACTGCTCTGCACACCCGCGGCGGTGATCAGATCACCCCAGAAGTTTTGAACGTGCTGGACATGCTTGGTGTCGTGTTCGAACTTGCCCACCACGGTGTCGTAGTACCGGTGCGCAGCCTCGCCCAGCGGTTGATCGCTTACCAGCACGACCATCGCAATGCTGTCCGAAGTGGACTCCTGGAACTTCGCACCCATCTTCTTGGCGGCGATAACCGAGGGCGCGTCCTGCGGCGACATCGACACGGCGTTGTGCTTGCTGACCGATTCGACCTGCGGCAGCAACAGATTCAGCCCAGCGGTGATCGCTACCCAGATCAGGATGATCGGTACCGCGGCGGCACGGAGGGTCCGGGGGATGAGCGGATGCGTGGAGTTGGCGCTCATGCGGCTTTGTCCAGGCAGAAGGTCTGGGCGTCACGGCCGTCGGTGTAATGCTCATCGACAACCTTGTCGTTGACCAGAATGCGGCAGCCGAGGGACCCGCGGTCGCCTTGGGCCACCACATTGGCCAAGATCCCGGGATCGGTGGTGGTAATGGTCACCGACCAGGGCAAGCTCGTGAAGCTCGCCTCACGGGTCTGCCCTTTGATGTCGAGGTAACTCACTCGGCCCGTCGTCGTTTCCGGCCCGACGATCTCGTAGGTCACGCGCTTGGTGTTGAACGGCACGATGGCGTCCGCGTGCCCAGATCCCGCCGCGGGGGGAAGGTCCGAGTCGAAGAAGGTACGCAGGCGACTCACGACGACCGCGGCGGCCACCAGGGCCACCACGACTACCACCAACACCCAGAACCGTTTCAACAGGCCGAACATCGACGGCATCTTCATCACTCGTGCCCTATCTCAGACGTGTGTTGACAGAGGTGCAAGGGTCTGCTGCTGGCGGCTTTATCGTCCTTAGGCTAGGCCGAGGAACAGCTTTTCGAGTTCGGCTTCGGTCATCGGTGCGCCACCGTCGGCGGCGGCGCCGCTGATGCATTCCCGCGTCCCGGCGGCGACGATCTTGAAACCGGCGCGGTCGAGCGCGCGGGAGACCGCCGCGAGCTGGGTGAGGATGTCCTTGCAGTCGCGGCCCTGCTCGATCATGGACGTCACCCCGGCAAGCTGCCACTGAGCCCGACGCAGCCGGTTGAGGACCGTGGCGGTGCTGTCTTGGCCACCAACCATGGCGTGCTCCTTCCTGTAATTGCTTTCGGTCGATTTCCCATGGCGGTATCAGCGGGTCAGCCAGCGGCTGCGGTCCGGGAATGCCGAAGCAGACGGCGCATCGGGCAGTGCCCGTAGCGGGTGCAGGCGATCGAGATTCCGGCCGCTGTGAGTGTCAGACCCGCTGCGGCGGCGCCGACCGCGGGATGGACCTCCTCAGCCAGCATGACCGAGGCCATCAGCAGGACGAACCAGCCCGAACAGCTGGCGCAGCGTGGCCGGGTTGATGAACGCGATGAGTCGTCCACCGATCAGGGCGCCGAGGACCGCGGCGGTGATGACCATGCCCGCGAGCCGCCAGTCGATGTGCTCGGAGGCCAGGTGCCCGGCGAAGCCGGCGAACGACTGCATCGAAATGACGACCAGCGAGGTGCCCACTGCGATGGGCATGGGCAGCCCGGCCAGTAAGGCCAGGGCGGGTACCAGCAGGAAGCCGCCGCCGGCACCGACCAGTCCGCTGATCACGCCGACCGTGCGCCTGGCGCGTTGCAGATCCCAGCGCTGCGCACCCCCGGTTGACCGCGAATCCACTTGGCTCCCAGGCGGTGATCCCGCCGCCGAGGATGTGCACGTTGACCAGCCCGGCGTCGCGCAACGTGTCCTCGTGCCTGCGCAGCCCGCTGACCCGACCGGCACACTAGGACCACGTCGGAGTCGAGGTGCTCGATGATCTCGTCGCGGTGCTCGCGCAACAGTTCGAGCGGAACGTTGTAGGCACCGGCGATATGGGCGGTCTCGAACTCGCCCGCGTGCGGACGTCGGTCATCCGCGGGGTGGCGGCCGGTGTGGTCATGACGTCCTCTCGGTTGAAAGACCCCTGATATTGATACCGCCCCGGGGTAAAATGATCTCCATCGCACAGATACCCCCGGGGGTAAACACAAGATGGGAATATTTATACCCCACTGGGTACTTGGCATACCCATATGGGTATTGCACGGCGGCCTCACCGCCACCACGAACGGGAAAGAGAAACCAGAGCCATGAAGTTCATCCAGTACTACCTGGACTGCCTGTCGCACGCGTCGTATCTGATCGGTGACGAGACGACGGGACGCGCTGTTGTTGTCGACCCGCAGCGCGATGTGTCTGAGTACCTTGCCGACGCCGAGAAGTTGGGGCTACGGATCGAACTGGTCATCGAGACCCACTTCCACGCCGACTTCCTGTCTGGCCACCTAGAGCTGGCGAAGGCGAGCGGGGCGAAGATCGTCTACTCCTCGGTCGCCCAGACCGAATTCGAGTCGATGGGCGTCGCTGACGGGGAGCGCTACTCGCTGGGCGACGTCACCCTGGAGTTCCGCCACACCCCGGGGCACACCCCCGAGTCGCTGTCCGTCGTGGTCTACGAACACGCCGCCGACACGATCCCGTACGGCGTGCTGACCGGCGACACCCTGTTCATCGGTGACGTGGGCCGCCCGGACCTGCTGGCCTCGATCGGCTTCACCCGTGACGAGCTCGCCGACAAGCTCTACGACTCACTGCGCACCAAGCTGATGACGCTGCCCGACGCGACCCGGGTGTACCCCGCACACGGCGCCGGCTCGGCCTGCGGCAAGAACCTGTCGACGGAGCTGTGGTCGACGATGGGCGACCAAAAGGCAACAAACTACGCCCTGCGCGCCCCCGACAAGCCGACATTCATGGCCCTCGTCACCGAGGGCCAGCCGCCGGCGCCGGGCTACTTCGTCTACGACGCGATCCTCAACCGCAAGGACCGCCCCCTGCTGGACGAGACCAAGATGCCGGCCGCGATGACCTACCCGCAGGTACTCGACGCAATTGACGGCGGCGCGGTGCTAGTCGATGGCCGCACCCCCGAGGAGTTCGCCGCCGGCCACCTGCGCCACGCCATCAACATCGGCCTGAACGGGCGCTACGCCGAGTTCGCCGGGTCGGTGCTACCGTCCGACGTCGATATCGTGCTCGTCACCGAGCCAGGCCAAGAGCTCGAGGGCAAGAACCGGCTCGCCCGGATCGGTTTCGACCGGGTCATCGGCTACCTCGATGAGCCCTACCAAGTGATGTTCTCCCACCCCGACGACGTCCAGGTCGCCTTGCGGTTGACCGCCAAAGCCTTCGACGAGCGGGCCGCGGAGATCACCGATCTGCAAATCGTCGACGTGCGCAACCCGGGCGAGGTCGAGGCGGGCATCATCCCGAACGCGATCAGCATCCCGGTGGGCCAGCTGCCCGGCCGGATCGACGAGCTCGACGCCACCAAGCCGACCGTCGTGCACTGCGCCGGCGGCTACCGGTCCTCAGTCGCCGCGAGCCTGCTCCGCCAGCGGGGCTTCGCTGATGTCAGCGACATCCTGGGCGGCTACGGCGCCTGGGACGAAGCCACCCAAAACGCCTGAGCCACAACAGAGGACCATGAGCACTACTGCCAAACACCAGGTTCTGATTGTCGGCGGCGGGACGGCTGGCAAGAAAGCCGCGGCCGCGACATAGCCGACTCCAGGCCGCATCAACACCACAACGAGGAGAGATCATGTGCTACCCCCTCCGGTGCGCCAAGTGCGGAAAGACAAGCTGGGGCGGTTGCGGTCAACACGTCGACAGCGTCATGCGGTCGGTGCCCGCATCCCAAAGATGCACCTGCACAAACAACTCCGTGGTCACACCAAAGCCCGGGCTCCGCCGACGGTGGTGGCGCCGCTGACCGAACCACGGAGCCGGCAACGCGGCGGCACCCAAGGCCAACTCGCCGGCCAGGTGTATCGCATGATGAACACCCAGCCTCTCGACGTCCTCAAGGCAAAGGGGACAGCAACCACGAGGGCTTCTCCCAGCTCGCTGGCTTCGTGGGCCAGGACCATGAGGGCACCGCGTACAGATTTGACGCTAGCCCACGTGCGGCGGCCGCCTTGTTGATGTCGTCGATGATCACGGCCCGGCCGGCGCCGGCCAGTGCAGTGATGCGGGCAGCGATGTCGACCGCATGCCCGAAATAGTCGCCGCCGCGGGCAACGGCGTGGCCGTGATGGATTACGGCCCGTATCGCCAGAAAGCCGTCTTCACCGGCGGCCCGGTCGGCCAGATCGGCGAGGGTGGCCATCATCTGGGTGTCGGCAGCCGGCATGACCGCATCCCCGATCGTCTTCACCAGCCTGGCCCGGGTCGTAGGGCGGTGTGGGCGAGGTTGACCAGCCAGGTCGACGAAGGCCACCGTCACCGCCACGGTGGTGAAGTCAGTTGTCGTGTCGGGCAGCATCATTGACCTAACGTCGAGCGTCGGGGGTGCGGCCGAGGCCGGGTAGGAAGCGGCCCACCCTGGCGGAGTAGTCGGTGTAGGCGCGGCCATGTACTCGGCGCAGGTACGGCTCTTCGACCTGTCGCACCTGCACCTCGATGCCGGCGACCGCGACCACCAGGCCGACCGCCGCAACGAGGTTGGGCACCATCAACGCCAGTCCGGTCAAGGTGAACAGCAGTGCGGTGAAGGATCGGGTTGCGCACCATCTCGAGCGGGCCGGTGGTGACCAGGGCGGTGGTCTCGGTGTCGTCGACCCGGATCTGCCACGACGCCCCCAACCCGAGCTGCGCGAGCTGAGTGCCGACGATCCAGGCGACCCACCGTCCTGCGTGACGGCACCGAAACCACAGTCGCCTCAAACGAATTGCGGGTGGGTGACCGGATGGTGGTGCGGCCCGGGGGACCGCGATGCAAACGGCGGGCGCGACCGCGGTCCTCGTCGAAGACCGCGAACAGCTGATCGGGGCGATTGCGGTACGTGACGAGCTGCGCCCCGAAGCCCGCCAGGTCGTCGAGCAGTTGCGCCGCGCGGGCTACCAGGTGGTGGTGCTCACCGGCGACAACACCGCCACCGCCCGCGCATTGGCCAAGCAGGTGGGATCGACACGGTGCATGCCGATCTGCGTCCGGAAGACAAAGCGGCGCTGATCGGTCAACTGCGCCAACAGCAGTCGACGGCGATGGTCGGGGACGGGGTCAACGACGCTCCTGCATCGGCCACCGCGGACCTGGGCATCGCGATGGGGGCGATGGGTACCGACGTGGCCATCGAAACCGCTGACGTCGCCCTGATGGGTGACGACCTGCGCCACCTCACCCAAGCATTCAGTCATGCCCGGCGGGCGCGGCGGATCATGATCCAAAACATCGGCCTGTCACTGGGTTTGATCGCGATCCTCATCCCGCTCGCCCTCACCGGCGTATTGGGGTTGGCCGCGGTCGTGGCCGTGCACGAGCTCGCCGAGATCGTCGTCATCGCCAACGGGGTCCGCGCTGGCCGCACCAAACCCCTGGACAGCGTCGCGGCGGCGGAGCTGGCTAGATTGTCTTGGTCCGGCGGAGCCGGATTTTTGAGTCAAGTCTTGTGTTGTTGGGTAAGTGCTGGCTGTGTTCGTGTGGGTGGTGTTTATGCCGCGAATTGTGCTGTGGTGCCGAGGTTGTCGATGGCGTTGCGGTAGCTGGTTGCGGCTGTTCTGAGGTGGCCTGAATGTGGTTGTGGGGCAGCGAGTTCGGCCAGGCCGGTGGGCAGGATGCGGTCATAGATGGTGGTGAGGAATTTCGCGGTGTCCAGGCCGTGGTCGCTGACCTGGTAACGGTGGGTGCCCGGGATGCGGGTGATCAGGGCGCGGTGTTTGAGTCGGCGCAGGTCATAGGTCATCTGCCCGGTGGTGACGGTGTCGGGGTCAAGGCCGCGTAGTTCGGCGGTGTAGGCGCGGAGGTCTTTGTTGGCGAAGCCGTTGGGCTGACAGCGGAACACCAGCAGCGCCGAGAGCAGAGCGTGGCTGCGCTGGTCAGCTAGTCGCAGGCCAGGAACCCGGGCGCCGGTGGCAGTGGTGAGCGTATCGGTGAGGGTGTGCAGGGTGTCGATGCCGGTGATCGGGTCGCAGCGGAGTTGTTGGACGTGCAACAGACGTCGGTTGGCGCAAAAGCCGATCTCGCGTAGCGCGGGCAGATTGGTCAGCCGTTTCCCGATCCCGAAATCGCGGGTGTCGTTGATGGTGGTTTCGGTGCGTAGCGCTTGTCCTTCCTTGTGGTACTGCTTGATCTGGGAGTGCTTGTAGTCCACGTGCAGGCTTGGGGTGACACCGGCGGTGATCACCCGGGTACGAAACGGTCCCGGTGTCGGGCGGGGACCACGCCGTTTGAGGTGGCGGTTGAAGATCAAGGCGACCTGATCGGGGCGGCCGATGTCGAGGTTGTCGCGGATCACGTGCTCGAAAAACATCCGACCCGACACCGGTGTGTCCAGCATCTGGGTCAGGGAGAACTCGGCCTGCAGGATCGAGATGTCGTAGCGGTACCCAGCGGCCCGGTCGGCGGCGCTGAAGGGGTGCGGCAGCCGGGCCAGCCACTTGCGCAGCAGCGCGTCGATCTGGTCTTCGCCCAGCCGGTCGCAGATCGCCTGCAGCGTTACCGGGTCCTCGACGGCGGCGAACCCGTTATCCAAAGCGGTGAACCCGATCCCGGCCTTGGCGGCTTGGCGTTTGGCCCATTCATTGCCGTTGAGGCACAGTTTGGCGTTGTAGGAAAGTACGAACAGAACTTCAGAAAGAACGGGCCAAAATCGGCGTCGAGACAGTAGAAGTAGAAATGGTTGACCAGCCCGGTGGTCTTCACGATCCATGGGTAGGCATCGCCGTGGCGTCGCGGCGTTTCTCGGTGCGGAACAACGACGTCTTCTCGAGCTTGTCAAGATTTTTGTGTAAGTAATTGTGCTCGTTGGGGTTAGAGGTAGGGGTTGATTCGTTCGGGGTAGGCCAGGGCGAGTTGGGCGAGGGCTTGTTTCCAGTTAGTGGTGATCTGGCCCTCGACGAGGCGGGCTTCGGCGGTGCGTTTCGTGCCGAGCCCGCGCCCGCGTTCCTTGGCGCGGTCGCGGGCCCGTTTGTCTTCGATGTTGCAGATCGCCAGCCACAGCAGCTTGACCACCGCCGCGTCGTTGGGGAAGTGGCCGCGGTTTTTGATGATCTTGCGCAGTTGGTAGTTCAGCGACTCGATGGCGTTGGTGGTGTAGATGACCCGGCGCAGCATCGGCGGGAACGCCAAGAAGGGAGTGAACCGCTCCCACGCGTCCTCGAAGACCCGCACCGTGTTCGGGTTGGCTTGACCGAGATCGGAGGCCGCGAACGCGTCCAACGCCGCCCTAGCGGCCTCGGCGTCGGGCGCCTGATACACCGTTTTGAGTGCGGCCGCGACGGCCTTTCGCTGGGTGTAGGACACGAAACGCATCGCTGCGCGGATCAAGTGCACCACACAGGTCTGCACCAACGAGTCTGGCCAGGTCGCCTCGATCGCCTCGGGGAATCCGGTCAGTCCGTCGCAGCACACGATCAGGACGTCGGCGACACCACGATTGGCCAACTCGGCGCACACCCCGGCCCAGAACTTCGCGCCCTCGGTGGCCTGAATCCAGATCCCCAGAACGTGTTTCACGCCCTCCATATCGACGCCAACGGCGATGTGGGCGGCCTTGTTACGCACATGGGCACCGTCACGGACCTTGACCACGATCGCGTCGAGATAGATCACCGGGTAGAACGATTCGAGCGGGCGACGCTGCCAGGCCAGCACCTCCTCGAGGACCTCGTCGGTGATCTTGGAGATCGTCTCGCGACTGATCTCGGTCCCGATCGTCGATGCGAGGTGATGCTCGATATCGCGCACCGTCATCCCGCCGGCATACAGCGAGACGATCATGTCGTCGAGCCCCCCAACTCGGCGCGAGCCCTTGGGCACCAGCGTGGGGGTGAACGTGGCGTCGCGATCACGCGGGATCGCCAGTTCGACATCGCCGACGCTGGTGGCCACCGTCTTCGCCGACGAGCCGTTGCGTGAGTTCGGGAACAACGCAGCCTCGGGATCGCCCTTGTCGTAACCGAGGTGATCGCTGAGCTCGGCCTGCAACCCCCGTTCCAGGCCCGCCTTGATCAGCTGCTGGATCAATCCATCCTTACCCTCGAGAGTGACCTCGCCAGCGTCGATCATCGCGTACAGCTCATCAAGAGCGCCCGAGGCCTCCAGGGCTTCTACACCCGCTCGCTGCTCACGCCGACGTTCTTCACGCTCAAGCTTCTTATCCACCACGGTCATCAGTGTGTCTCGGCTTTCAAATCGGGAGCACCACTACCTCACACAAACCATCTGACACGCTCGTCTTCTCCTGGGCACGACCCACGAGCAGCACCCCTTCCTGCCCGGTGAAACCGGCCAGGTACTCGTGCATGACATCGTCTTTGCGTTGCCCCTTGACGAAATCAACCCACGGCAGCGCGTTGTCGCGGGCATAGCGGTGCACCGCGGCACTGAACGCCTCGGTGATCTTGGCCAGCGGTGCCGTCGAGGCGATCGGTAGCCCCAGTTGTCGGTGCACGTAGGCCACCAAACCTGGCGCATACTGCAAACCCGGAACATAGACGTTCAAATACATCCGGTCGATACACTCCACTTCGAACTGCATATGCTCGTTCAAGACATCGCCGACAGATCGCGCTACGGTCATCTCAGGCTCCGATCGGACGGGCGGCCAGCAGGCCCACCAACCGCACAGTCGGTTCATACACCCGATCGACCCCGTCGACCAGGGTCACAACCCGCCCGACCGGAGCCCCCCAACACCACCGACCACAGACACGCCTCGTCGGGCTGGGGCGAAGCCCCGTTAGTACTGCGGCGGTAGTCGTGAGCAACCGCTAACTAGCGGCCAACTCGCGCTGACGCAGGGAATGCGACGATGGATCGAACTACCGGCCGGGGCCGAACGCCAGGATCGGCACCGGGGCGCCGACCCTTCAGTGTCTCGATCGCAACGAACAGACACCAAGGCCACGAAATTTGTGACCGCGAGCAATCGTGACCACAGGCGGCCTCTATTTCGTCACTGTGACGTAATACCGGCGTCAGGGACGCCGGTATACGTCCGAGCGGTGGTCGACGCGGTGGACCCAGATGGTCGCCGCGGGGTCGTCGATGCGGTAGAGGAGGCGGTAGGGGCCGCGCCTGGCGCTGAACTGACCGGCCAGCTTGCCACCGAGGGGTTTGCCGACTCTGCGGGGTTCTCGCGTGAGGTCGCCGAAGGCGAACTCGATGACCGCCGCCAGGATGCGCGGCGGCAGCTTGTCGAGATCGCGCCGCGCCGTTGCGGTGAAACGTGTCGTGTAGCCGTCTTCGGCGTTCACCTCAGCGCGGCCGCCGTGGAACCTGGTAAGCGGCGCGGATCTCGTCCTCACCGTAGGTGCGACCGGCAGCGATGTCGGACTCGGACTCGGAGACCGATTCGACGATGCCGGGCTGCGACAGCCAGTGCAGCGTCTCTTGTATCGACTCCCATTCATCAACGCCGATCAGCACGGCTGCCGGCGCACCGTTTTTGGTGATGGTGATCTGGTCACGCGTATCAGAGACCGCATCGACATACTCGTTGATCTTGCTTTTTAGCTGCGATATCGGCAATATCCTCATACCATGGAAGTATAGACCTAAATTAGGGTCCACCGCAGTCTCAAATTTAGCCGACAACAGAGACTATGGTCAATTCGGCGTCCCGCCTGGAACTTGCGATAAGGGCGCGACGGCCATCACGTTGGCCTCCAAAGACCCGGGTGCTGCAGCCTTACCGCGGTTCCAAACGCGCATCGAGGATTCGCGCGCAAACAGACAACGAAGCTGCCGAGATGCCGGCGCATGGGCGGGACTAGCCCTAGCTACGGCTGATTCGTCACTGTGACGCATTAGCGGTTCAAAACGCCTCCGCCACACATGATTTCACGCGGTTCATGGATAATCTACATTATCCATGAAATAGACTGAGTCAGGTTGTGGGTGGACGAGTCCATCCGCCTCTGCTAAGAACACCCCGGGGTCTGTATTCATGACGGCTTGGTTGATGAGCTTCCCCTGGCCGTTCAACGGCGCAGTGCGTCTGGGCGCTGGCCAGGATTTCGGTTTTCGTATCGCCGGCGGTGGGGATCCACTGTGCGAGAGTCCCGGATGCTGCGGTTCCCGAGAGGTTGAGCAACGGCTGAACGCAGGCTGTGACAGCTAGTTAGATCAACTAACGCATGGTAGACCTTATGTCAGGTGATGCTGGAATCAGATATGCCCCTGGTGATTTCCACTCATCGTCAACTTTTTTCTAGTAGTGCTGCCGTCAACCATGTCGTTCTCACTCACTACGAAACTACTTAGCGCTGTCCGATCTGTTTGGCCTCAACGCATCTGGCTGTAATCGCACTGAATGGGGCTGACCCCGGATTGGTTGTTGATTCTCAGCGGATCTGGCGGTTCCAGTTCATCTCCGCGACCTCACTGGCTCCCGATCGTTAGTCGTTGGTTCCACTGGGAGTGGCGGTGCGCCAATCAGTATCGGCCGCTCCCCCGCCGGGGGATTCACTCAGGTTTCGACAAGCCCGTCCATCGGTACGCGGCGGCTACTTTCGCAGCAGTGACGGTTCACAAACATCAATTGTCCTGCGCCCCAAGATAGTTAGTCACCTTTCAAGGATATCTTCATTATTCATGAAGTGAGTTTCCCACATGTCCGGGTTCGGCGAAGTACACATCAATCGGCGTAGCGTGCGTAGCTGTGTAACGAGGGCACAGTCGGGGCTGGTGGTTGATCGACGAAGCTGGGCTGCGTCAACAGCACATGATCGGCCCCACCCCGCCGGGGGTGGGTAAGCTTGTACAGTGCATTCACAGGATTCGCTCGCAGACTTCAAAGCGGGACTGCGGTGCGGTGACGTCCATGCCGGGCTGCGCAACGTCGATCCGAATAGCTCGACGCTGGCGCCCCTGTCCGATACCCGTCTCATCGGCATGGCTGCGAGTCTGGCCTCGCTGATCCGCGGTCAAGACATCATCGCGGACGCGGAGTCGCTCAAGACCATCGTTGCCGAGCAACTCGACGTGAGCCCGTACGCCTTTCGGGATGTTGTCGATGCGCTCGAGCGCGCCGACATGGTCAGCAACGTACATCGCAGCGGGCAGAAGATCGTCTCGTTCAACGAGACCGTGCCGATCTATGAGGATCTCTACGACCGCCTCGGCGGCACCTGGCGAGCCGGGTCGCCCAGCACGCTAGAACAACAGATGGTCGCGATCGTCGACAGGTTAGCGACCAGTCCGGTGCCGGCGGAATCGCTGGAGGCGACACTCGGGCTCGACCGCAGTGACATCCCGCGCCTTCTGGAGCTGGGCAAGGCCTCCCAACTCGTCAAGAGCATCGATCTGATCGAGGGTGAGATCCTGTACTCGCCGTTCTTCGGCTTCGAGAACCCAGAGCTACTTGCCACGCTGATGGAACAACACGGGTCTGGCCGATTCGCCGAGGAGCTTCAAGCGGTGCGTGCTCACCAGGGTTTGCCGCTGGATGCAGACCAACATCCCGCCCTTGCCGACGCGATCGCCCGCGGATTCATTCTTGCTCCATCGGTCCAAACACCTGGTGGGCACGATCAACCATTCGCCGCAGTGCCCTATGTCCCCGATGCCAGCTTGCTGACCGTGCGGAAACCGGTGTTAGACAAGGCTCTAGCCGTCCTGGCTTGTGTGCGCTGCGGGGAGCATTTCGGCGGGGCGACCAGCACGAAGTACCCGGCGGCGGTGCTCACCGCCCTATTGGACCCCAACCGCAATCACCGTCTTCGTCCTCACAGCTCGCACCAGCGCCAGTACCAACTCCTGTACCGGATGCAGATCGTCGACTTCGTCCCATCAGGGAACTGGGTTGCGCCGCAGCTGATCGCCACCGAAGACAACCTCGCCGCCGTGCGCCTGGCCCGAGACCTCCTCACATTCGGAGAGCAGCTCGAGGCGCGTGCGGGCGACGACGACGCTCGCGGGCTACTGTCATCAAGTTCGACCTACGAAGCACCACTGCAAACCGTCGCCAAACGACGGCGCAAGACCACCCTGAGCGCTGGTGAGTACCGCAGCATCATGGACGCGGCTATGGGAAGGTCGGCGTTGTGACGGAGCTTGACCTTGGCCTGAAGGTGGCCTCACGGCGGCTGCTGTGGCGCATGGGCTTCACCACGCGCGTCGATGTTCCACTGCGGGCTCACGTGCCAACGACTCGCAAGGGCGCGCAGCACGAGACGTTCACGGACTTGGACGTATTGGGCATCGTTGTCGCACCCGGCTTCGCGCTGCGGACCGTGATCTCCGACTGCAAGACGTCACAACGCGGCTCCACTGAACGGATGTTTTGGGTCCGCGGCGTGTCAGATTTCTTCTCCGCAGACGACGCTTGGATGGTCCGCTCGGGAGGTGTCGTTGCGGCCGCCCGGCAGCTGGCAGCACGCCTGCAGATTTCGGTGTTGGAACCGACCGACCTCGCCCGTCTGGAGGAGTATCACCCCACGAACATGCCGCTTGATAGCGGCCCGCTCGCGTTGCTATTCGACGAAGGTCGCGTCGCTGCGGCCATGAAAGCGATGACCAGCCTCGACCGCAGAATCGAAAAACTGGTCGAATACCGACAATTCGACTACTGGGTCTACGACGAACATCGGAACTTGCTCCAGGTCGTGGCCCACCTCGCAACGGCGGCCAAGCACCTTCGTCCTGACGAGCCGGCGCACCGCGCCCTATTCGTCGACTGCGCCTGGCTATACACACTCTCACTGGCGCACGCCGCGAGATATGTACGCGCCGTGCATATCTCGGATCCAAACACCGCACTGCAGCAGTATCTCTTCGGCGGGCAGATTGCCTTGAGGGAAAAGAAAGCGCTTGCGGCAGCCCTAGCAAAATACGCTCCTCCCGACGCTGAGAAGGACACCGACGATGGTGTTCTTCCACCCTGGTATCCACGCTTGCTCGATCTCCTCACGCGTCACCTCCGCCGGCCCAACGTGATGACTGATGAACTCCGCTATGCCGAGTGGGCCGCCGAGGCCACACTGGCCAAGGAACAAGCAAACGTTGTGGATGCCTTCGGCCAGGCAGCCGATCCGTTCGCGGCGAAGCTACTGGCCGACGTGTGCGGGTTCCTTGTCACCGTGGCCCGCCTTGATCCCGACTTCCGAGCCTTCGCCCGCGATATCTTTGCGCAGAGCCAAACCACGAACGGGGAACAGCCCCCGCTGCCCATTGATTGAAGCGCTGGTCTATTAAGAAGCTTCGTTCCCCGGCTCGCCCAATGAAGCATGTACCGTGCGGACGACGGACATGGACACTGGTTGTCACTCAGATGACAACAAACAGCTCCCTCCACCCGACGAGTCGAGGTGCATGCGTCGCTGAGTAGGGAGCGCACCGGCAATCGGGTGAATTGCGCACAGCACCCAGTTGTTCGCACAGCGACGGAGCATCCCGCTCCAACGAACTGCCAGCCGACTGAGGACGGTTGCTCCCACTCTCGGTCGTAGCGGCCAACCTGGGCGGCGGGCCTCGATCAAAAGTAATTTGAGTCGAGACGCGGAACCCCAGTCGTCGAACTTCGCCAGCGCCAGAACGCGTGTCGGATCACGTCGATCGAATAGGGCGAGACCCCGAACTACCCGAGCTCAGACCGTAGCCTAGCCGTTCAGCCCTCCGCATAGGTTCGCCCCCTCGTGCCAGCAACGGCGCGCCGTCGCCGATCGCGAAACGCGTTGAGCCACAGTGCAAGCAGCCCGGTGACTTTGCAGGACGGAGTTCGACGACGTCGTCGGTGAGAGGGTGGTATTCGACCCAATGATCGGCTCCGGCGGCCGGATCTACCAGGCCCCCAACCATCATGAGCCAGTCGTCGACTGCTCTGGCTGCGGCGACCGCGTTGAGTGAGATCACGCTCGGGGCATGGATGTTCTCATCTACGATATAGCGCTGACGGCGGCGTTGGACTTCCCCTGTGGCTTCCTCGGTCAAACGCCAGGCGGGGATCAGACCATTGCACTGCAGGCAGCCGCTTCCCGGGTTGCTCATCCGCGACACGGAGAAAATGTCGGCGACCTGGCCATCGACGACCGAAACCTTAGCGCCGACTTGAGTATTCGGGATCAGGTACTGATGAGTTATGGAGTTGACGACGCGGCGGGCGAGCGCCGAGTCTGCGGCAAGGAAAATATGATCGCAGTCGGTCAGCAGCGCCGCAACGTCAGCGTCGACCACCGAGCGCGCCACCGCGGAGATCCGGACGCTACGAGAGGCTTGGCGAGCAACTCGCGCGGCGATTTTCACCTTTGGTGTTGCGATGCGGGCTCCGAGCTCTCGCATCCACTGCGGTCGCGTGCTGCCCCGAAGCCAGGACATCGCGTCAAGTCGGCGAGCACCGACGACCCTCGGAAGATTCGTCGGGTCGAGCCGGTCGGGGTCGATGAACACCAGATGCCCGACCCCGAGGCGGGCGAGGTATTCAGCGATAAGCGATCCAGCCCCGCCGAGCCCGACGACAGCAACCTTCGATTGCCCAAGAAGCGCCTGACCGCGATCGCCGAAGACCCGCGTTTGACGATCGTAGGTCGAATCTGCAACTTGGGCTGGGACGGGCTCGGGGGTAATAGTGAGCTGCGGTCTACCCATCACGCGCAGGTGGGTGAGAGCGTGACGCTGCCCGTCGCTCGTCCAGATATCGCCAGCAACGGCACTCTCGGCGAACACCAACGCTCCTACCGGGACGCCGCCGTTGATATCGAGCAGCGCCGGATAGCCACGTTCGTGGGACGCCATGTCAGTGCCTGAGAAGGCTACTCGGTCGCGACCCCCGTGGTTGTGCACCGCGAGGTAGGCCAACCCCTGTTGTGCGCAGGCGTCGATCGCATCGGCAACGAAGCCCGCGGCGAGCTTCCGGTAACCGCGGGTTCCCTCGACGTAGTCGACACCGTCCACGGCAACCACCACATCGCGAACCAGCAGTCTGGTGCCGCGCGCGCTTCGCGCTATACCGCATCGCAGCACGGCGCCGTGCTCGTCACCGTCACCACGAAATAGATGATCCCGCAGCACAGCCCACTGCCCGGCGGTGATCACCACCGACCAAGGCGCATCTACCGTTCGTTGAGCCATTTGAGCACCTTCAGGACTTTGGTCGCGGCCGTGTCGACGGCAGGGTTGAGCCGATTACTTCTCCGAGACAGCTGCATTCCCGGCTCCCCCGCCGGGCCCCACGTCGTGGGCGAGAACCCCTCACCAAGGGCCGCGCCGTCAGTGCGCTTCAAGTCAGGTCGCACGAAATGCGGATAAACGTCTGCCTCCGGGTAGGCGAACGTGATGAGGAAGGCGATCCAGGAGCTGTCCTGTGCGTAGGTGGAGCTGAGCGGGATCGGGTCGATGACCACCCACGCGCCACCGTCACCGGTGGCGGTGACGGTGACGGCGGATTCGGCGAACGTCTCTTGGACCTCTTGAACCGCGCCCGTGACGGCCGAGCTGATTGGCGTGGTCGTCACGAGTTGTCATCCCCGTCGACGGCGCGGAACTCGTCGCCATCGTGGACCCGGATCTGCTCGTCGTCACCGACCTGGTCGAATTTTGCGCTGGTCTTGCGGGACAGCAGGAAGTCCAGCTGGATCGGCACATCTTGGGCGATGGCGGCCTCCTTGATCGACATGCCGGTCTGGCGAGCGCCGTGAAGGGTCACCGTGTGCTTTCGGTTGACGATGACGTGCAGCTCTCTCTTCGGCAGCGCCTTTGTGAAGAAGCGGTCCCCGTCAACGATGTGGACGATCTCGCCGGCCTTGATCGGATCATCGAGGTCATCGGGAATGTCCTTCCAGATGCCGTAGTCGTCGGCGATCGGCGGAGTAGGCAAATCCCGCAACTGCGTTTCGGTGAGCACGGCGGTGCGCACCTGGTACGGGATCTTGTCGATGTAGATGGTGCGCGGGCGGTCGGTGTAGAAGCGGATGTTTTCCTCGATGGCCACGACCTCGGTCGGGGCGATCGACTCATCTTGCGCGTCGGCGATATCGAGCCACACGTGGTCGGCGGGCGGCGTGACGAGAGCGACGAGCTGGGCGCCGGTAAGGCGCCGGTGCTTGACTGTGATTGGTTCACCGTCGATGTAGATCTGGATATTGTCCTGGGGCGCCACAGCGGGCTCCTTTCCACTCTTCCTGGATGCAGGCATTCGCCTGTTCAACAGTTAGAGACGGGACAACGTCGAAATCGTCCAGAACACCCTGAGCGTGGAGCCCGTTGTCAGCTCGCGCAATCCCGGCACACCGTGGAGCCAGTGTCGAATTGGCTGGGGTGCTTGCATAAGAAACACTCTGTGCAGGTCTGTTCGGTGTTGGCGGTGCAGCCGCAGTGACCTGACGGGCAGCGGGGATGCTCGCAGCCGCCGCAGACACCCTCTGCAACAAACTCCTGGTGACAGTGTTCGCATTCATCCCAGGCGTCGGGAGCCTGGTCGGCCGTGCTATCTCGGGGCGGTGAGAACGTCAGCCACGGCGCCCCGTAGGAGACCATCGTCAGGAACAGCCGATCTCCTGCCCAAGCCGCTTGGCCGTAGAGCAGGTCGGAGGTGTGGCCACCGCGGTACCAGATCTTTGCGTCGTCGCGCGTGACCACACGACCGTCTCGATCCGCACGCATCGCCGCCTGGACAAGCAGGTTGGCGCACTGATCGCTACCGCGTGCGGGCGGAAACAATCCGCCGCACGCGGCCGCGAAGGTGACGATGCCATCGCCGTCGAGCACGGCGACCACCCCAGCTGATCGGAGCCGTCCGACGAGGCGGACGCAAATCGCCGCCCGGGAGGCATTGGAGGCCGCGAACAACCCAGTTGCGGTACTGACCGTGGGCCCAGAACCGTGGATGTGCGCCTCGACGAGATCATCGGGAAGCAACATGCGTGCGGCAAACGCATCGCAGCTCGCATCCTCGAACGCCTCAGGCTCACGGTGCTCGACGATTGCAGTGCCGAGGGCGATGTCGGTCTTCTGGATGTGGTGGCCGAGTTCGTGTAGCAGCGTGAATTGCTGGCGCCGCCATGACATCGACTGCGTCACGATCAGCGTCGGCGGATCCCATCGATACCCACCGGCGACGGAACAGCCCCGTTGGGAATCGTGAGGCACGAACTCTGGCACACTCAGCACAGTGAGGTCACCTCGACCTTCGAGCGCAGCAAACGCATCACGCGTCAAATCATCTCGACTGCCGCCCCGCGCTTCCCACACACGCACCATTGCGTCGACTTGGGCAGGCACGGCGTCGAATGTTCGCGGCACGGGCCTAACTGCCTTCTGCTGCGATTATCGCTTCCAGGCGTTGTCTCCATTGTTGCCGTCCTTGGCCGGTTTCTCGCGCGGCGAGCTGGTAGGCCTCGTAGCCAAACTGTGTTCGCGCTGCATCTTCGTCTCCATCGACCGCGCGCTGTCGGATGTGCGGGCGCCAGCGCGGCTCTTGCAGTTCGCGCGCGAGATCCTTCGGTAGTGGCGCGACGGCGGCAAGGACATCGTCGACGGCGAGACCGGCTGCCGCAGCGAGCTGTTGGGCTTCGTCGCGCGTCAGCGATTCCTTCCCTATGCGAATGGCCATGGCACGAGCCTGAGTAACGTGCAACGTAGTCACGATGGTTGGTAGCGGAATATCAAGTTGTGCAACCGATTTCACCGAATCACTGATGCGCAGCCCCGGTGCTGCCTGGAGCGCCTCGAAAGCATCGAAGAGCTCGTCGATCGCCATCGCCGCTCCCGACCCGAGCGGCGGGTCGAATTTTCCTCTACGCAGCCCTTCCTTTGTGCCAGGATTTGTTGTTGCGCCGGTGATGATTTCGAGTAACGAACGAGGGATTGACGCGATAATCGTGTCCAGCACTCCAAACGGAATCTCGGCTGCTGCGTCTGGCCAAATCGCAATGGGTCCATATAGCGGGCTGGCGTCGGCTTCCACGATCACAGTCGCCTTGTCTTCTACGCCGGCCTCCAGAGACACGGGAACAGCGTGGGCTCGCGCAGAAGTGTCGTCGACACTCACGACGAGGAGGACGACGGTCGACTCACCCCAGCACGCCTGACGCAGTTGGCCCGCTGAAACGTCGTCGGTTGTGCTGGAGCTGCGCAGAAGCCCGCCGCGCTTCGGGCCAATCGGGGCACGTCGCGCGAGTTCTAACCAGCGCTCGGACGACTCAGACGACATTCGAACCCTCCATAGTCATGTCATCTACTGACGGGACAACGGCTCCATCGTCCAGCACCAGACTGACCAGAGCCGCAACGACCTCGCGGCCTCGCTCGGCATCACCGGCAATCTCGATCAGACGTGCCCGAAGCGTGGCAACTAGGCTGTAGGCGCTGCTGCGGCCCACGCCAAGTTCGTTCGCGAGTCCACGTGGGTCGTTAAGGAATCGGATCACTGTGCGGTCCCGGGCGGTCAACGTCGACATCAGTTGGGCGGCAACGTGTTCGTGACTGAGTTGCGTCTCGGCAATCGCAGCGCTATCAGGACCAGACACTGTCTCTTCAATGACCTCCCAATCAATCTCGGGCGTCACGTCGAAGGCATCATTTGCGTCTAACAAGGATGGGAACCGGTCGGCGCAGATATCGGTGAGGTCGGTGATATGGAGTCGGCCGGCCGCGGCCAGAACCCGCCGTAACATCTCCTCCAGTTGCCCCGGGCGACCCAATGGCACGGGGCCATCGCCCCTCAACTGGGCCAACTCGACCGGCGCGCCGGCCGCGATAGAGCGCAGTTCATCGGGCGCGACCAGCAGATCAATATCGTCGCCATTCGTGAGGATCCAGTGATGTGCCAGCGCCGATGGCGAGAAGAGATCTGAGCGTTCCAGACGTTTTTCGAGCCGGTTTCGTAGTGCTCCCCACGGGCGCTTACGAACTCGGTCGACCAGCCAGTGCTTGACCCATTTGCCGGTGAGACGGTAGGCAGCCGCATCGTCGGGAACCGCGGTGACCGCATTCGCATAGCCGGCACCCTTTGCTTCGAAAAATTCGTTCACCAAGTCATCGACTTCATCGGCCTCGTCGAGGGCAGGAAATCGCGGCATCTGCTCACGGAACACGCTGCGCATCATCGCCAAGGCTGCATTGCCGAGGTATCCGAGTGCTAGCGCTTCGTCCCGAATGTGCGTCGCGCTCATTCCTATCGCTCCACCTAGTACCAAGTGTTCTGCTGGGCTCCGCGCAGCCGGACCCGCCCCGCGGCGACCCGCTGGACCGGCCGCAAGGCAGTAAATTGCGCGGCAATGTCGTCGTACAACGTGCCGTTCCCGCCAGAGTCTGACACCGAGACGAGCATGGCAAAAGGCACCTCGGTCGGCGAACCGTCCAAAGCTCCCGCTCGGCGGGCGACATAGCGCACCTCCAGCCTCGCGCTATCGAGTTCGCCCGCGGTGAAATTGACTCTGTAATGTCGCAACGTTTCCCACTTGCCCGAGTCGCGCAGATCTGCCTCATTCAAACTTGTTGTGTTCGTGAGGGTTTTGGCGACCGGTTCCTGACCGGCTTTCCATCCCTCCATCAACAGGGTTCGCGCCTCGGACGAGGCGAGGTCGATTTCCCTGGCTGGCTCGTCGGATCCCGTCGGCGGAGAAAATCGAAACATGTTGCGGTGCGGACGCAATGTCAGTTCGAGCGAGGCAGAGGTGTACTCGGTGGGCTGGGTCGGCTCCACGGGTGAGGCATAGGCAAGGGTGACCGACATCTTTGCCGGTCCAGTGAAGTATCGGGGCAGCGGCAATTGGTAGCCCACGATGTCTCCACGCGCGATCTCATCGACGAACAGCACGTGCACTTGGTCCGGGGTGCATTCCATCGCGTCGGCGAACGACAAAGGCAGCCGCCCAAAGCCGAACTCGTCCTGCCGCTTCTTGAAGGCGCGATGGCGTTCGGCGAAATGCACTGGGAACGCTCGAAGTACGCTGCTGTTCACCCGAGGTAGCCGCGTTGTGAGGTCCGCAAGTGCGTGAGTGACGACCGGCGCGGCAAAGCTCGTGCCCGTCGCCTCCAAAAACGTTCCGTCGGCACACAAGACGTCGAACATCCGGTCATCCACTCCGCCGAACTGAACGCCCAGCGGCTGGGTCCGATTTCCGGGGCGTCCGGGACCCATTGATGAGTAGGGTGCGCGCGTCCACGGCCGATCGGGAGCGGGCACATCGCAAGCACCGACCGAAATCGCGTTGGCCATGTCGGCTGGCACTTGCACTCGATGTAGCCCAGTATCGCGATCTTGGTTTCCGTCATTTCCAGCCGCGACCACGAAGACGATGTCGCGCTCCCACGCCAATTGATCCAGTTCTGCGGTCCACCGGTTCGGCTCGTTGTCGTCCTCGACAGCTAGAGTCGGTCCCAGACTCAAATTGACCAGCTTGTGCCGACCCTCGGTCAGAATGTCCTTGATCTGGTCAAGGATCCAGTACCCATCGAGGTCCCCCGGGTCATACGGCGGTGGCATGACCCGAAAGCTCTCCACGGGCAGAGGTGGCTGCGCCGCCTGATCACCTGAGCGCAACAGTCCGTAAAGTACGGCGCCGGTAACACCGGTGCCATGATCAACATCGTCGGCCTCGATCGGCTCCGGCGTCAGATCGATCACCGGAATTGGGAACAGCCCAAGCTGATCCGGATCGCGGACGCCGCCGTCGAATACCGCCACAGTCGTGACGTCAGCAATGGGGTCCGGAACAGTGGGGGGCCGAATCCGGCTCGCACTGCGCAACCCGAACCGAGGCCGCGGTCGGATAGCGGGCATCGGTCGCAGCGCCCGTAGCGGGTTGAACCTCGCTAATTGCGGTGCATCCGCGTCCGCCACCCGCACTGGGACGAAAGTCAATCCCCCGACGGTACGAAGAAAGTCGCCGTGCACGGTACCGCCGTATGATTCCACCAGCGATACCCAGCGATCCAGCGTTGCAGCGTCGATCGCTACGGGCTCGCCGGACCGCACAGCGCGCGGGTGCAGCACTGCCTCATAGAGAGAGCTCACTTGCTCGCCGATACTCTGCTCGGGATCCACGCGCAGAACGGAACTCACCGCAGGCGAGGCGACTTCCTCGAGGCGTCGAATCTGTTCGAACGCCTGCTGGGCGCTGCGGCCAGGGCCCGGGGCATCGACAAGTGATTCGAGCCGCTCGAGTGCTGTGTCATCGACTGCAAGGATGAGTCGGCGGGTCCCGCTCGGCCGAGCTTGCGCCGCTGTGCGCAGGATGCTGGCGTCCGACCTTGAACCCACTGGGACCGCACCGATGTATCCGAGCAGAGCTTCCGGATAGTACGTCGGAGCAAGATAATTCGGGAAGAGCTTGGCTTCGATGTAGATGCGGTCCACGGCCCGCAGCTCGTCAGGCAATTCTCGCAATCCGGCACGCGTGGAACGGATCTGCGGGAGTAGCCACTCCCGAGCTTGTTCAGAAGTGAATGGGTTGTACTTCGGTCCACCACCCGTTGGGGCGGGCTCGACCTCGAATCGCATCGCTTCACCATTGAGCAACAGCCGGCGGGCGACTCCGGCTGTCGAACCCGGGGTCGTCACAGCGCTTCCGTGGCTTGCCGGATACCGCTGGCAACGGTGGGGTGGCTGACGCCGGCGAGAGTTGCGATGCTCCGATTCGACATCCCTAGCCGATCGTGTGCAACTTGCCAGACCTGGTTACGCGCATCGCTGGTCGGAAACTGCGTGACGAGTTCTGTCACTACGACGTCCTCCATAGTCCGATTGTTGAGAATTGCCCTGCGCCTGCAGAGATCCCAGAAACGCAGAATGACCGCGTGACTGTGTCCTTCCCAGATTGTTGCGGCCACGTCCACTACCTCTGCCGAGACGTCCCTGCATTTCAGGTTGGCCAGCAGTGTGCGCCGTTCAGCGCCGCCGGGGAGCGCAAATTCGATGATGCGATCGAAGCGGCGATCGACGGCTTCATCGAGCAACTGGGGATGGTTCGTTGCGGCGACCAACAGACTCGTCTCCGGCCATCGATCCAGCTCGACAAGGATCACGTTGACAATGCGCTTCAACTCGCCGATGTCGGTGTCGTCGTCGCGGCGCTTCGCGACCGCGTCGAATTCATCGAGCAGAAGTACGCACGGGCCCGACTTTGCGAACTGCAGTACCGATCGGATGTTACGGCCGGAACTGCCCAGGTAGCTGGAGACGACCGCAGCGAGATCCAGTGTCACCAACGGCAATTCGAGCCGCTGCGCGATCCAACGGGCGGCGAGGGTCTTGCCCACACCCGGTGGGCCCCAAAACAACACGGTCCGGCTCACCGCGACGCCCGCTCGTGCCAGCTCAGCGCGACGCTCACGCTCTGTCACAATCTCGTGTAGTTGCGCCGCCACAGCGTCATCGACGACCAGTTCGTCGCCGCTCGGGATCGCGTCGACGTGGGCCAACGAATGTGTCCCTTCGGCATCCGCCGGGATCGCTCCGCTGTCGAACCGGAGCCCCGCTGTGGGCGCTGCCGCCGATAGAGCGTCGTGTAGCGCCACACGAAATGCGTCCGCGTCGGGCACCGACGATGGAACGGCCCGCATTAGGCGTCCGGCAAGCTGACGAACACCTGCGGCGTGGCCACGCGCGCCCACTCGGACCAGATCCACGAGGGCTCGCTCGAGCCCGTCATCGCCCTGGTAAATCGTCGACTTGGATGGCGCCACGTTTACCACGTTAGCGTGGATCGGCGACATTTCCGATAACTGCCGACTATTTCGGCTCCCCGGAATCTCGTGAACTCGCAGCGCAGCGCAACCCTAACCACGCCCGATAGCATGTTATCCACGTCAGACACCGTCTCGTCGGAGGAGATGCTCGTGGGCTCAGCCGCGGTCTTCATACACGGCATCTTCTCCTCCCAAGACGTATGGCAACCACTGCTGACTCAGCTGCAACAACTGCCGGACGTCGGCGAGAGATACGCGTTCCCGAAATTCGAGTACAGCTCCAAGAAGGTCGTTGTCAATCGCATGAGGCGCCGCCCAGACCTGGACGCGCTGGCAGACTGGCTGCGGACATTCTTGGAACACCAGTGCCGCGAACACGACGAGCTGGTGCTGGTCGGCCATAGCCAAGGCGGCCTTGTCATACAGCGCTTCCTTGCACGCATGCTCGACGACGGGCGCGGACACGATTTACGCCGCATACGCGCTGTGGTCCTACTGGCCTGCCCCAACGATGGTTCAGACTTCATGATGTCCACGCGGCGGACTATCTTGCGCTCACGCAACGTGCAAGAGCTGCAATTGCGGCCAAACTCCGAACCAGTCAAAGCAGCCCAAGCACGGGTGCTCAATCAGATAGTGAACGCGCCGTACGATTCAGATAGATTCTGCCGGATACCGTTCCACGTCTTCTACGGCCTCGAAGACGGCGTTGTGCCGGTGGCCTCGGCCAGAGGACCCTTCGCCGAGCCGCGGGCGCTCCCCGGAGACCACAGCACAATTCTTTCTGCTACCAACCCCACAAGCGCCGTCGCCACCGTTGTACGGAACATCCTCGTCGATGCTGTGCGGAAGTCGCTCCCACCCACTGAGGTGACCCCCGACGGCGAGGCGGTGGACGTCGAGAGAGGCCAACTTGACCTCAGTTCCCGCCATCCCCCAGCCTCGCGACAAGCGACGTCACATCAGGTCGTCGTAGGTGAGATTCCTGGACTGCCACCGGCATTCATCACAAGGAACACACTCACTCGGCTCTCGCAGTCCCTGGATCGGAATCCGATCGCCGTCGTGTGTGCCTTGACCGGTATGCGTGGCGTCGGGAAGACGCAACTTGCCGCCGCCTATGCCCGGTCGAAAATCGTCGAGGGCTGCGGTGTCGTGGGCTGGGTGAACGCCGAAACGGTAGGCGAGATGGTCACCGGACTAGCTCGGATCGCAGAACGGCTCAATGTCGCAGACCCCAAAGGAGATTCAGCCGAATCAGCCCGGCGGTTGACCGAACACCTGGCGAGCAGACGCGTCGGTGACGCTTTGCTGGTCTTCGACAACGCCACCGATCCCGATGAATTGAAGAAGTACATTCCACCAGTTGGCACCCGCGTGGTCATCACCAGTACGAGCCGGTCATTCACCGAGCTTGGAACGCCGATCGACGTGAGCGAATACACCCCGGAAGAGTCAATCGGCTACTTGACTCAGCGAACTGGGCTCGATGACCAGGCGGGCGCGTCGCGCATCGCCGAAGAACTCGGCCACCTGCCGCTCGCCCTTTCGTCGGCCGCCGCGACCATCAAGGCGCGACGGCTCGACTACGGTGCTTACTTCGCATTGCTGCAAGAACGGACGGTCGTCGAGATCATGCCCCGCCGCGAAGGAGGCGGCTACCCGCGTTCGATCGCGGCCGCTTTGATGATGAACGTCGATGCGGTGGTGTCCTCCGACCCGGGTGGCATATGCAGTACCGTCATCGGAACCATTGCCCTTTTGTCGCCCGAAGGTGTACCCCGAACTCTTCTGCGGGGCATCTCAGATTTCACTCACGCCTCAACCGGAGCCATAGACGATGCGTTAGCCAAATGCGTTGACGGCTCGGTGTTGTCGTGGTCTTTCAGCGGTGACGCGGTGATCATGCACCGACTTATGGCGCGGGTGCTCTGGGAACGGTATCGCGCAGATGGGACTTTTTCTTCCCTTGCGTCCGGTGTCTTGGACTTGATCGAACCTGAGCTGTTTGACTCGTCTGAGGCTTGGAGCCGCAGGAACGAGGGCTCGTGGCTTGTGTCTCACGCCGAAGCGCTCTGGGAGGCACTGCAGGAAGACGACGTGTCGTGACCGCAGCTTCTCAGCGTGCGCTTTCGGCTCGGCAATGGGCCGTCCGCCAGCTGATCGGTGCGGTCGATCTGACCAGCGCTATCAGTCTTGGCGAGCGGGTCGCTGCTGATACTGCCCGACTCCTAGGCGTCGATCATCCCCAAAGCCTCAGTTCCCGAAGCGATCTCGCGCGGGCGTACGAATTAGCAGGACGCTCGGACGACGCGATTTCACTCCACGAATCGGTAGTCGATGACTCTCAGCGCGTCTTGGGAGGTGACGATCCGAGTAGGCTGGCATACCGTAACAACCTCGCTGACGCCCTGGAGGCTGCGGGCCGCTCCGACGAGGCGATCGCCATGTACGAGGCTGTCCTTTCCGGGCGTATCCGCGTGCTCGGTGGCGATCACCCCGATACCCTGACAACGCGCAACAATCTCGCTGATGCGCTCGAATCGGCCGGCCGACTAAGCGATGCGATCGCCATGTACGAGGCGGTGATCGCCGACCGAACACGGCTTCTCGGTGCCAGCCATCCCGACACACTCATATCCCGTAACAATCTCGCAAGCGCGCATGAATCCGCCGGCATGATCGACGCGGCAGTGACCGAGTTCGAAAAGGTCGTCACCGACCAGCGGTCAGTAATCGGATTCGACCACCCCGACACCCTCGCCACCCGAAACAACCTGGCCTACGTCTACGAATCCGCGGGCCGCGTCGATGAGGCCATCTCGTTGTACGAAGATGTCCTCGCTGATCGGATCCGCGTGCTCGGCAGTGATCATCCCGACACCCTCATAACGTGGAATAACCTCGCGCTCGGCTACTTAACGGCTGGTCGTCTCGACGAGGCCATTACAGCCAACGAGACGCTGCTCGTTGTCCGCGAGCGGGTGCTTGGCGACAGACACCCCGATACCCTGACTTCGCGCAACAACGTAGCCGTCGCTTATCAAGCGGCGAGTCGGTTGGACGAGGCCATCGCGATACTGGAACCACTTGTCGGTATCCGCGCCCAGGTCCTGGGACCCGCCCATCCGCACACCCTCCGCACTCGGCACAACGTCGCTAACGCCTACCGGCTGGCAAAAGCCCCGGCCAAAGCGGTCCCCATGTTCTTGTCGACGCTTGCCGACACCGAGCGGGCGCTAGGTTCTGATCACCCCCTGATTGAGACCATTCGGGAGAACCTCGCCCTAGCCGAGGATGCGCTGAATTGACCGTGTCGCCAACGCCTCGGGGTCATCATCCTTCGCACGGTGCTGCCGAACGCGGATGATGTCGTGTCGAGCGAGCTGATCAAGAGGGCGCTGGCCGCTCGCCATTGGGCGGTACGGCATCTACTCGAGGCCGAAAATGCCACCCGAGCAATAGAACTCGGGCAGCGCCTCGTTAAGGATACGGAACGGCTACTCGGCACCCACCACCTGGACACTATCGCCGCCCGCAACACCCTCGCCTACGCGTACGAATCAGCGGGTCAGCTCGATGTCGCAATTGCCCTGTTCGAGTCGAACGCAGAGGAACACCAGCAGCTACTGGGCAGTAATCATCCCCGGACCTTGGCCTCCGTCAACAACCTTGCCTACGCCCATCAATCTGCCGGTCACCTCGACCACGCCGCGAGCCTTTTCGAATCTGTCCTCGCCGGCCGCACACGAATTCTCGGCAGAACTCATCCCGCTACTCTTCGAAGCCGCAACAATCTCGCCGGCGCCTACATGGCGGCCGGGAAGGCAGATGAGGCTATCCCGCTGTTCGCATCGATCGCCGCCGACCGTGCGAACGTACTTGGCCCTGACCACCCAGGAACTCTGCGCAGTCGCAACAACGTCGCCGGAGCCTACCGCGAAGCCGGAAAGCTGGAACAGGCAAGGGCACTCATCGAAGCAGTCGTCGCCGATACGAGCCGAGTGCTGGGCGCTGAGCACCCTGACACACTGACCGCGCGACACAACCTGGCGGCCGTGCATCGCTCGGCGCACAGAACACAGCACGCCATCGAACTGTTCAAGAGTGTCCTCGCAGACCGCACCCGACTGCTGGGCCCCGACCACCCCGACACCGTCTCCTCCCAGGAAAACCTTGCCGAGGCTTATGAGTTCCAGAATTCCATCAGCAGATCGATCACAGGCATTCAGGAAACTGTCGCCCAGACGCCGGGCATACCTGACACCTAAGTGACCCAGCCTGAGACGATCCACCACTCCCCCTCGCGCCGAACGGCTAGACGGAAGCCGCTGAAGCGATCGTTCCCTGCACGCCCAACCCGGCTGAAGGGCACTTCCCCGCTCGGCCTGCAGACGACACGCGAGCTTCATGGATAACATTCGTTATCCACGAACTAAGCTAGGCTAACGGTATGGAAGGTGTCGGGGAACCCCGCGGGCGCCCCGAGTGGTTCGCGGCGTTTCTGGCCGACCGTGGCACCCGCAAACCGTCAGCACACACGATGAAGGCCTACCGCCAGGACTTCGACGCCATCGCCGCGCTCATCGCCGGAAGCGGCAGCGACCTGCCAGCAATGGCGTTGAGCGACATAACAACTGCAAGCATGCGCGGTGCATTCGCGCAGTACGCCCAAACTCACGAGGCGGCCTCGATCCAGCGGTGCTGGTCGACCTGGAACGTATTGTGCGCCTTCCTCTTCACCTGCGAACTCATTCCCGCTAATCCGATGCCGATGGTGGGCCGACCCAAGATCGCCAAGACACTGCCGAAAAGCCTTGCGCCGAACACGCTCAAACGGCTGCTCGATACTCTTAGCGAAGACCGCGAGCACCGCGCCAGCGACTGGGTGGCCCGCGATAAGGCGATCATCCTGACCTCTCTACTCGCGGGGCTTCGCGCCGACGAACTTCTCCGCGCGAACATCGGCGACGTCCGACCCGCCGATAACAACACCGCGATCATCCACGTCCGCGGCAAAGGCGGCAAAGACCGCTATCTGCCTATCGAAGCCGCGCTGGTCGAGGTTCTCGAGGACTACCTAGATAGTCGCGCGACCAGGTTCCCCGCCACGGTCAAGCGGCGTTCGGCCCGAGGGGGCCGCCTAAGCTGGTGGGCGCCATCCGCGCCGTTGTTCGTCGGGCCCGACGGCAACCGGATCACCCGCGGCACACTGCAATACCGAATCCTGCGAGCATTCCGCCGCGCTGGCGTCGACAGCGACAGAGCTCGGGGAGCCCTCACCCATGGACTAAGGCACAGCTTCGCCACCGAACTCGCCAACAGCGGCGTCAACGTCTACCAACTCATGAAGCTGCTCGGCCACGAATCCATGGCCACCTCACAACGCTACGTCACCGCCGCCGGCGCCGAGATCCGCGCAGCGGCAGCCCAAAACCCCCTCTACGGGCTCCTCGAACCACCCCACACAAATAACCCCACACCCGCCACGTGACGAATACCCCGCTCCCCCACACAGCCGCCCCCGGGACCCCGCTGTGTGTCTGGCTTGCCGTGGGCAGGGGCCAAAGGGCCTGGACAACAGCAGGTTCCGCAGATCGTGATGCCTGAACAGTCGGACGGCCAACAACAACTACTACTGCGTCATCCTGTCAGCACCGTTCATGGCTCGCGGCCTGACAGGATTGGCAAGTCGCGGCGTAATGCCGGCGCGCAACGATCCGTTAGGAATGACGTGACCGAGCTGCCGAACGACTACGAGCGGCGCGCACTGGCGTTTCGCTTGTTGAGTTCGCTCGCACATGAGATGGAGCAAAGCCGCTTCCAGCAGGCGCTAGACGACGCAATGAAAGATCCGAACCTGCAAGAGGCGGTCTCGTATCTCGTTGGTCTGTCTCTGGAGGGATTCGGAGCAGCTCACGGCGGCGATTGGAGTGCCGCCGTCGCGGATATCGATCTGAACCTGCGTCTAGCCGAGGATCTGACCAGTCTCGACGACGAGATGTAACCAGAGAAACTTGTTGAGCTTCCGATCGTTGGTCTGCCATCCTGCGCCTCTTCCAGTTGGGACAGCAGCAGCGCGTCCTCGACGAAGCGCACTTCGGCGGCGTGACGGTCACTACCGCTATCCGGCATTTCCCCTACGCCGTAGAGCTCACGGTCATCGACGACGGACCGGGAATCCCCTCCGAAATCCTGCCCGCCCTATTCCGGCAGGCTGGTACGCGTAGACCGAGCACGATCGAGCGCTATGAACAGCTCCGGCCTAGGACTGGCAATCGTCGCGTCAATCATCAATGCCCACAACGGCAAAGTAGAGGTCGAGTCCGAACCGGGCCGTACCGAGTTCCGAGTGGAACTCCCAGTCCAAGGATGTCAAGCCGTCGCGCAGGTTCAGCCAAGCCTATCCGGCGGCTGAGATGGTGGAGAGATCAAAAGCAACGCCACCATGCACCTCGATTGCGCCAATTATTCTGAGGCGCACATCAACCCAATTTCTCAAGGTTTAGCAGAGATTGGCGTGTACCAAGCGCCATCATCTATGTACTATCTAAGTAGATCGTGGTAGGTGCAGCGGTGGTCGTGGGCTTTCAAGTGCGTGCTCGCGTGAGCCTGCGGCTAAAGGACTCGCTTGTAACGGGTTTCGCTGTTTTCTGATGTGCGTCCGACAAAGCGACACAACCATTGATTTCGGCACCGTCGTGGCGAGTGGCGGCTCCTGCTTGTTTCGCTGATGTGAGGGAGAATGTGCATGCGGTTGAACGGAATCATGATCGCGGGAACTATTGTCGCGGTGACGATCGCGGTGAGCTGTTCCAGCGATAAATCTGGTCCGAACTCATCGTCGACGGAGACGCCATCACCGGCTTCACGGGCATCGTCATCACCTCCCTCCGTGTCACCTTCGTCGGCGACGCCACCACCACCGTCTGATCCGCTCGGCGCTGATGCGTGCTCAGATGTCGCCACCGGCTACCTCGACCTGATGCTGTCCAAACAGCCCGATGCTGCGCGGGCGGCTGCGGACGTGATGGAAAAGTACGGTCCCCCGGACTCGGTGAAGGCCGCTATCGAGCACTTCGTCACCACGATCGGCATGCAGAAGGGCGATCCCGAAGCGGACGCCAACGACAAATTGATCAGCGACTGGGTAGACCCGCTCTGCCCCAGAACGTCGCTATCATCACCGCCGCCATCGCCATCTCCGATGCCACCGCAAAAGTGATGCGCAAGAAGCCGAGAGGCTCTGCCGCGCCGCCTGTTAGAGCAATCGCTGCGCGCCACATGATGCCCCAACGCAATTGCCCGCGAGGGCGGGCCGGTGACGCGCCGCGATAGTTGGTCACTCCTCGAAGTCGGCGATCCAGCCGCCACAGACTGCAACGACTGTAGCGCTTATGGCCAGGGTCGCGATCGCCAGGGCGAAGAAACCGCTCAAGTACTGGAGTGATTGGCCGACGCCATCGGGATGGCTGTCAAAACCGACGACGAACCAGGCCGCGGTTGCCACACCGAGGGCCGCACCGGCATATGTCATTCCTGGGATCGTGTTCATTCGAGTCTGCTCCGATCTTGGTGGAGTTGACTACCTCAGGTGATCATCGGCTCGACATCTCATCTTGTCCAGTGTCGACAACGCTCGCGAATCAACCGATTTCCTGTGGCGAACGACTCGCAAGACCGAGAGAGGTGATCTCGCCAACGTCGGCAACCCGCGTTCTATCACCGATATCCTCAAATTCGCTCGTCAGGCTTAGGAGTTCGGCGATCGTCCCGAAGTCTCAACGCTCTGCCCGGCGGATGTAATCGACAACATGGGTAGTCCGAGTAGCCGGAGCGCGTTAGCGACGACGATCAGCGTGGATCCCTCGTGGATGAGGACCGCGGGCCCGATTCCGAGGCCCATTACCGTGGCTGGGATCAGAACCGCGACGATGCCGAGGCTTGCCCACAGATTCTGTTTGATGATTCGTGAGGAGCGCCGACTGAGGTGTACCGCGAAAGGCAGCGCTTTGAGATCGTCTGCCATCAAGGCGACATCGGCGGTCTCCAATGCCACGTCGGATCCGGCTGCGCCCATTGCGATTCCCACGCTTGCCCGCGCCATCGCGGGCGCATCATTGACACCATCGCCAACCATGCCCACCCGCCCGAGCTGCTCCTCCAGCGCGGCGATCTCGGACACTTTGTCCTCGGGCATGAGGTTGCCACGAGCGTAGGAAACGCCGACGTCTGCCGCGACTGCGTCGGCCACCTGCTGATTGTCGCCGGACAACATGATGGTGTCGCGGATCCCGAGTCCGCGCAGGCGTTGGATGACTTCTGACGCCTCCGGGCGTGGCACGTCCATCAGGCCGATCACGCCCAGCCAGCGCTCGCCTGCCCGCACGAGCATGGTCGTTCGACCGGCGTTCTTAAGTCCGTCGATCCGCGCCGCGAGGGATGTAGGCGGCGGATCCGCATCAAGGAAGAGCTCGCTCTTTCCGATACGAACCTCTACCCCGTCGACGGTTGCGACGACGCCGAGGCCGCTCAGCGCGCGTACGTCGGTCGCCTTCGGTGTCGTTGCCCCGGCTAGGCGTTCGCGGCCATCGCGGACGATGGCAGCCGCCAATGGATGATCGCTTTGTTCCTCTACCGCCACTGCGATTGTGAGCAGCTCGACTTCGTCGACACCCTCGGCCACAATGACATCCGCGATCCGCGGTCGGCCCTGGGTGAGGGTTCCGGTCTTGTCGAACGCCAGCACGTCAACGCGGCTCAGCGCCTCAAGTGCCGCCCCGCCCTTCATCAATATGCCGGCCCGCGCAGCGCGGGCGACGCCCGAAAGCACAGCACTCGGTGTCGCAATCGCCAATGCGCAGGGACTAGCGGCAACGAGAACCGCAAGCGCGCGGTAGAGCGTTGCCGTGAAAGGCTCGTCGACGACGACTCCCGTGAACAGCAGTAGGAAGACGCCCACCAGCACCGCCGGCACAAAGATCCGTTGGAACCGGTCGGTGAATCGCTGTGCCGACGTTGTCTTGGTCTGCGCTTCGGCGACCAGTCTGACCACTCGGGCCAGCGTGGAGTCCTCGGCCAGACGCGTCACCTGAATCTCAAGGGCACCAGCACCATTGATGGTTCCGGCGAACACCCGAGCCGACGAGTCGACGAGGTCAGGCGTCGCGGCAGCCGCCGCGATGTCCGGTACCGGTTTCTTGTCGACGGGAACACTCTCACCAGTCACTGGGGCCTGATCGACACTGCTGGAACCGGCAACGACAAAGCCGTCTGCGGCGAGGCGCATGTTGGGGCGTACGACGACGATGTCACCGATGCGGAGGTCGGCCACAGGCACCTCCACGGTCTCGCCCGTGCCATCACGTCGGACTAATGCCGTCTTCGGGGCAAGCTCCCCGAGGGCCTCGATGGCCCGGCGGGCTCGGCCCATCGCGTAGCCCTCGAGCGCGTGACCTACGCTGAATAAGAAGAGCAGCAGAGCGCCTTCGGGAACTTCACCAAGTGCAGCCGCGCCGGCCGCGGAGATCAGCATCAAGAAGTCGATCTCGAAGCGTCCCTGTCGGATGCTGGCGAACGCCTCCTGAACCGTGAAGAAGGCCCCGAAGAAGAATGCCGCAGAATAAACAACCAACTCAGCAGGGCGCGGCGTATCGGTGAATGTGGCCAGCAGCCACCCGACCAATAACAATGCTCCAGCAAGTCCTGCAAAGATGAGTTCGCTTCGCTCCCCGAAGATTCCGCCGTGGCTATGCTCGTGTTCCGAGTGGTCGTCCGCTTTCCCGGCATGGCGGTCGTCGAACGCGGTGGCGCTTGACGCAGGCGGTGTCGGTGCGGGCCCGGCAGCGATGATGTCAACGAGTTCCTGAGCGGTCACTCGCGTTCGTTGGAATTCCACCTCGACTGAATCACGGGTGACGACCGCGGCCACAACACCGGGCGTGGAGGACAGCCGGTCGATGAGGGCGGCTGATTGCGCTGGGGCTACACCCTCCGTCTCAACCATCGCCCAACGAAGGTGGCCGTACTCGGTGTTGATGGTCTGCGCCGCCTGCAGCGCATGCCGTTGAATTTCTGACGCCGTCACGGCATCCGCGTCGTAGTGAACACACAGGCGCGGCTTGAGCGTGTCTCGGTCGATGACATGCACCTTGTCGACGACCGTGTTTTCAGCCAGTTCGTGCGTTAATCGCTCAGCGCAGCGATCATCGCTCCCCGGCAACAAGTCGACAAGCTCCAGCGCCAGCGTCTGGTGCGCTGGCTGTCCGTTGGCGTTGCGCCCGCGATCAATGTCGTCCCGCTCGGTCATAAATGCAATTATACGCATATATACATGCTTAGGGTCAACCCCTCGGCGAGGGCCCCCGACACTGACGACGCGCCGATGTGAAACAGCCAGTGCCCCAGCGTCATCGGGGCACTCTCCACCGGTTCGCTCGACAACAGCACGAACGACCTGTCGCACCGAGAATGGCCTCGCGAGGACCGCCTTCATATGCCGCTTCCATGGGAGCGCGTCAGTTGCCGTTGCCCGGATCATGTAAACGCCCGACGTGAGCTTCGCGGCGCATCCGCCCGATCATGTGCGGGTAATGCAGCTCGAAAGCGGGCCGCTCCGAACGGATCCGGGGCAGCTCGGTGAAGTTGTGCCGCGGCGGCGGGCACGAGGTGGCCCACTCCAGCGAGTTGCCGTAGCCCCACGGATCGTCGACGGCGACGACCTCGCCGTAGCGCCAGCTCTTGAAGACGTTCCAGGCGAACGGCAGCACCGACACACCCAGGATGAACGCCCCGATCGTCGAGACGATATTCAGCGTCTCGAAGCCGTCCGACGGCAGGTAGTCGGCGTAGCGGCGCGGCATGCCCTCATTGCCCAGCCAGTGCTGCACCAGGAACGTGGTGTGGAAGCCGATGAACGTCAGCCAAAAGTGCAGCTTGCCCAGTCGCTCGTCGAGCAGCCGGCCCGTCATCTTCGGGAACCAGAAGTAGATCCCGGCGTAGGTCGCAAACACGATCGTGCCGAACAACACGTAGTGGAAGTGCGCCACCACGAAATAGGTATCGCTGACCTGGAAGTCGATCGGCGGGCTGGCCAGCAGCACACCCGACAGACCACCGAGCAGGAACGTCACCAGGAAGCCGATGGAGAACAGCATCGGTGTCTCGAATGTGAGCCGGCCCTTCCACATCGTGCCGATCCAGTTGAAGAACTTGATGCCGGTGGGCACCGCGATCAGGAACGTCATGAAGCTGAAGAACGGCAGCAGCACCGCGCCCGTGACGTACATGTGGTGCGCCCACACCGCCACCGACAGCGCCGCGATGCTGATCGTGGCGTAGATCAGTGTGGTGTAGCCGAAGATCGGCTTGCGCGAGAACACCGGGAAGATCTCCGAGACGATGCCGAAGAACGGCAGCGCGATGATGTACACCTCGGGGTGCCCGAAGAACCAGAACAGGTGCTGCCACAAGATCGCCCCACCGTTGGCGGGGTCGAAAATGTGTGCGCCAAGGTGACGGTCGGCAGCTAACGCAAACAGGGCGGCGGTCAGCAGCGGGAAGGCCACCAGCACCAGGATCGACGTCACGAAGATGTTCCAGGTGAAGATCGGCATCCGGAACATCGTCATGCCGGGGGCGCGCATGCAGACCACCGTCGTCACCATGTTGACCGCGCCCAGAATGGTGCCCAGACCACCGACGATCAGCCCCAGAATCCACAGATCGGCACCCGCACCCGGGGTATTGATGGCGCTCGACAGTGGGGTGTAAGCAGTCCAGCCGAAGTCGGCCGCGCCACCGGGAGTAATGAAGCCGGCCAGCGCAATTAGCGCCCCAAATAAGAACAGCCAGAACGA
The DNA here is from genome assembly GCF_022370635.2 of Mycolicibacterium crocinum. Next base: position 132,344 of record NZ_CP092363.2, read on the forward strand.
CAATGCGTTCAGCCGGGGAAAGGCCACATCCGGCGCTCCGATCTGCAGCGGCAGAACCAGGTTCGCGAACCCGAACACGATCGGCGTCGCATAGAACAGCAACATCACCGTGCCATGCATCGTAAACAACTGGTTGTACTGCTCGTTCGACAGGAACTGCATACCCGGCACGGTTAGCTCGGCACGCATGAACAGCGCCATCAATCCGCCGAGAAAGAAGAAGATGAAGCAGGCGACGCAGTACATCATGCCGATCAGCTTGTGATCGGTGGTGGTCACCAGCTTGTAGATCAGATTGCCCTTGGAGGCCATTCGAGCCGGAAATGGGCGGCGCGCCCGTAATTGTCCGATCGGCAGCGCTTCCGTTACCACCAGTCCTCCTGCCACAAGCGTCGACCGCAGCGATCGTTCGACCGTCCCGGCTCGAAGCGTACACTACGTAGTAGCTACGTACTATGCTAGGTAGTTGTTGGCGACAGCCGCCAACCCGCAATACCCCCAATTGCGGTGTCCCCGCTGGGGCGGGTGCAGACTATTCGCACCCGCCCCGGCCCCCCAATCCGCGCGGGCACCGTCGACGGCCCGACGGGTCTCGGGATCTTCACACGTATCTACTACGTTCGTACAGCAAACCGCGGATCGCGCTCGTGGCGCAGATCCCGGTCGTGCCGTCTCACGAGTGGCCGAGCGACGAGCTCTGCATCAGACCGTCACCTGGGTAACAACGACCACATTATCGCTTGCCCAAAGGTGTTCATTCCGTTAGCGTCTCGTCAACCAAATAACAGACTGGTAACGGTAAGGACCTCTCGAGTTGGTGTCACACCTCCGCGCAGGGCAGCCCATTGCGCGTCGAAAACGCCGATGTGACACTGAGGTCACCGACGTCTTCCCCGTCATCAGGTTCGACGTAATATCCTCTCCGATAAGAGATTTAAACCCGTTCGCCACCGACATCGCTGTCCTCGCGTCACCTGAACTCGACGACACAAGCGACCTATTCCGCGAATGGCCGCTCTTCCTGCTGCCGCCACGAAGCACTCGTCATGCAGCACCCATGCCCAAGCCAAATCCCGTCCTCAGATCCATACGGGCCGGCGATGCGGATACGCCGGCTCATCAGCATCGATCGGCGGCCGGCAGACATCGCAAACACGTCACAGCGGGTCGCGAAGCAGCATTCCGCGGGACGTTGGTGGCAACTGCCGTCGCCGCAGGGGCAGTCGCTGCGGCAATAAATATCGCAGGCAACACCTCAGGAGCACAGGCAGCTGCGGCGAGTGCCTCAGCCTCCGCTCGCAATTCGCAACCTCCCCAGACTCAGGAAGCTAGTGGTGTCCAAATCGTCGCCGTCAGCAACACTGCGGACTCGACGATCCACCGAGAGGAACTCTCCCGTGGCGTCGCGTTCGCCGACGAGCGAGCCGCGCGCGAAGCCCGACTGCGGCGCCCACCGTTCGTGTTCCCCACCCGCGGCATCTTGACATCAGAGTTCGGCAACCGTTGGGGAACCCTGCACGGCGGACTCGACATCGCCAACGCGATCGGTACGCCGATATATGCCGCTTCGGATGGGGTGGTAATCGCCGCCGGGCCAACGCCGGGGTTCGGCATGTGGGTCAAGATCCGCGATGCAAACGGCACAGTCACGCTGTACGGCCATATTGATACCGCCACCGTGCAGGTTGGCGATCGCGTTTTCGCCGGTGATCCAATCGCGACAATGGGGAACCGTGGCAATTCGACGGGTCCGCATCTGCACTTTGAAGTGCATATCAATGGATCGGACAAGACGGACCCCATGTCGTGGCTGAGCGAACGGGGCGTGACCAGCGCGTAGCCAGTCCTGCTGGGCCCCGGGATTAGCCCACCTCTTCGCAGGGCTCTCTCGACGCCCGAGTTGACTGCCGGACACCGTAAGCTATCTACGGACTAATTCAGGAGGTCGGATCATCGCGCGCGTACGTGGCTTTGGAGAACTTGAGGCAGCGATCATGGATCGACTGTGGAACCGTGACCCCGACTCTGACACGGCGGTCCGCGAGATATTTGACGCGCTCAGCACAGAACGCAAAATCGCCTACACAACGGTCATGTCCACGATGGACAATCTGCACGGCAAGGGCTGGCTGTCCCGGACACGTGACGGGAAGGCGTATCGCTACCGCCCGACGTTGACTCGCGAGGAGCACAGCGCCCGCTTGATGCTCGAAGCCCTCAACGGGGGCGGAAGCTCAGAGGCCGTACTGAGTCATTTCGTCGCGCAGATCGACGCCGAAGAGTCCGCCGATCTGCGCGCCGCGTTACGACGCCTGTCACGAAGGTCCAGACGATGACCGTCGCCGGCGCCCTCTTGCTCTACGTGATGATTGCCTTATCCGCGGGTCCGAGACTGCTGACTTCAATGACCTCCAACGGTCACGCTCCGCGCCTGGGGATCGCCGCGTGGCTGACAGCAATAATTACCGTCCTCGGATGTTCCGTCGTTGCAACGGTATTGCTGCTGATTGAAGGGGCCGGACACTGGGTTAGCCCCGATGCATTGCTCGCGTCATGCTTTGACCGGCTGCAAGCGATCCTTCTCGGCCATAGCGGCTGGGCCGCCAGGATGGTCGCGACAGCCGCAGTCACCATCCTCAGTGCTTGCTTGGTCCTCACCTGTGCCCGACTGGCCCGCGCCCTAGGACGTATGCGCGCCCACACATTTGCGCACGCGGACGCCGTCCGTTTAGTCGGCAAGTCGGACGGCGGTGATGTCGTCATCATCGACGCGGCCGAAGCCGCCGCGTATTGCGTCACAGGACGCCCGCCAGCGATCGTCGTCACGACAGCTGCACTTGCGGCTCTCGACGGAACCCAGCTAGCCGCCGTCGTCGCTCACGAGCGTGCTCATCTCGGAGGCCGGCACGCATATGTGGTCGCTGCGGTGCGCGGTCTCGCCGCCGCTCTCCCCCGCGTCAGGCTCCTCAGTAGCGCCGCGACGCAGATTTCGCTCCTACTAGAGATGTGTGCGGATGATGCTGCGGCGCAACGCCATGGGCGGCAACCGCTGCTTGCGGGGTTGCTCACATTGGCAGGTGCGTCTGCACCTATGCACGGCTTGGCCGCAGCAAGTGTCGCCGTACTCGTCCGAGCAGAACGTCTCAGCGCTCCGCAGATCGGATTTGCGCAGCTTTGGGCGCGCGTAACGCTGAGTGGCGCTCTCGCGGCAATGGCTGCGATACCGACGACTATCGTCGCCCTGTCGCTTTCCGGTGCCTTGGCCTGCTTTGCGTAACTCGCTGAGCTTTGTTGTGTGGGTCGACACCTACGTCGCAGCTAAAAAGTAGCTGCCTACCATCTCGTGCCGCCTGCATCACTGATCTTCGTAGTGACTATGAACGATGGTGGTGCACTCATCAAGAAAGCCACATTCTAACGAATCAATGTCCGTTAGAATGACTGCATGGCCGTGGCAGCGACCGCCAGTTTTCCCGGGCGGCTAGACCTATTAGTCGCAGACCAGCTGCGTAACAACCTGCCGTCAGCCTTCGGCGCTGCGTCGTGCGTGAAGGCCCAAGAGCCTGGACGCCGAAGGTCCCCAACTCGTATCTCATCGGACGCCAGTCGACCGCGCTGCACTCGTCGGCTGCGACGGGATTTGTCATGACCCGTCTTCATCCTGGGGCTCGAGAGGGATACCGCCGCGAGATGGCCGCGGCAAAGGACGCGGCCAATCCCCCGCTCAGGTGGCAGCACCTCGAACGTGCCCACATCTTGTCCCAACCAGATCCGTGGCTGCACACTCAAAATCATGCGGCGATGCTCACTCTCGCTCTACGACAACGTGATCGGCGCGAAGCCCTCGGCCAACTCGTTCGGCTCATCGTGGCGGCGCCGGGATCGATAACTGGGCGCTACCCGGTGGGCAACACCGGGCGGGTCGGCGCTGGCCTGATGACGCCAATGCCAATTCCGGTCGATCTCGCTGTGCTGGTCGTCGTTGAATAATCGCCGAGAGTGCTCGACGACAGTGCGACGAAATTAGTGCCTATGTCGTTGCGTGCAGCGTCGAGAACACCAACCCGCCCATCAGGTTGAAATGGCGCGTCCCAGCCGCTTTGGCGCAGGCCGAGGTCACCGATGCTGCTCTTGTTCTTGAGCTTGGTTCATGTCGAGTTCGGTGTCGGAGTCCGGTGCGCAGCAGGAGCATTCGTCGTCGGCTTGGGTTAGCAGAACGGGTTGCCTCCGACGTTCCGGTCGAGATGTCACCTCGGGCGCGATGGGAAGGGCGCAGCACGCATCGACTGGCGCCGGCGGTGCGCCGATGTCGACGTGATGCACCGCCGACGTCGGCGCGGGTGCAGCCGTCAGACCGGGCAGTGGCCGGGTGCGCGCGGCCCGTATCGCGTTCAGGATGACCAGGACTTCGGCCATCTCATGCACGAACACGACGGCGGCCAGGCCGAGCACGCCGAACGCAGCCAACGGGATCAGCGAGGCGATGATCAGCATCGAGAACCCGATGTTCTGCACCATGATGCGGCGGGCGCGGCGGGCGTACGACAGCACCTGGGGCAGGTGTCGCAGATCCTCACCCATAAGTGCCACGTCGGCGGTTTCGATGGCGACATCAGTGCCCATTGCACCCATCGCGATGCCGATGTCGGCGGTAGCCAAGGCCGGGGCGTCGTTGACGCCGTCGCCGACCATGGCGATGGGCCGCCCACCGGACAGCTCAGGCAGCAGTCGAGCCTTGTCCTCGGGCAGCAACTCCGAGTGCACGGTGGTGATACCGGCCTCCTCGGCGAGTGCGTCGGCGGTCAGCTTGTTATCCCCGGTGAGCATGGCCACGTCGACGCCGATTTGGCGCAGCAGCCGAATCGATTCGGGCGCCTCGGGGCGCAGTTCGTCGCGCACCGCGATCGCGGCCCGAACGACGCCAGCCCGCTCCAGGACCACCACGGTTGCACCGGCGGCCTGCATGCGAGTCACGTCGACGGCAAGCGGGCCCGGCGGCACCCAACTGGGCTTGCCGAGACGCACTGCGACGTCCCCGAGCTGGCCTTCGATACCGTGACCGGCCACTGCGGTGACGTCGCTGGCCGGTGCCACCTCGCTGGTCGCGGACACGATGGCTTGGGCCAGCGGGTGTTCGCTGCGAACCTCGAGTGCGGCAGCGGTCTGCAGCGCGTCGACCTCGGTCTCCCCGTCGACAGTGACAACCTCGACAACCTGCGGCTTGTTGCCGGTCAGCGTGCCGGTCTTGTCCAGGGCGATCACCTTAATGCGGCCCAGCGCCTCGACCGCTGCACCGCCCTTGACCAGGGCGCCTTGACGACTGGCGGCGCCGATGGCGGCTACGACCGTCAGCGGGACCGCGATAGCCAGGGCACACGGCGAGGCAGCCACCAGCACCACGAGCGCGCGCTCCAGCCAGAGCATCGGATCCCCGAACAGCGCACCGAACCCGGCGATGACCGCCGCAAGGATCATGATCGCCGGGACGAGCGGTTTGGCTACGCGGTCGGCCAGCCGCTGGCCAGCGCCTTTGCGCTCCTGAGCCTCTTCGACGATATGCACGATGCGGGCCAGCGAGCTATCGGCAGCCAGCGCGGTGACCTCGACTTCGACGGCGCCACCGCCGTTGATAGCACCAGCGTGCACATCGCTGCCAGGCCCGGCTTCGACCGGCACGGACTCGCCGGTGATCGCCGACAGATCCAGGCTGGTCCGCCCCGTGGTGATCGTCCCGTCGGTGGCTGCACGTTCACCGGGCCGCAGCACCATGACATCGCCCAACGCCAATTCGTCTGGCGCCACGGTGAATTCGGTTCCGCCGCGGATCACCGAGACGGTCGGCGGTACAAGCGTGAGCAGAGCCCGCAGCCCTCGCCGAGTCCGGGTGACAGCGTAATGCTCCAGACCCTCGGCTATGGAGAACAGGATTCCGAGCAGAGCCGCCTCAGGGAACTGACCCAGGGCCACCGCGCCGATTGCCGCGATGGTCATCAGCGTGCCGACGTTGATGTGGCCGTGCCGCAGATTGCACAACGCGTCGGGCACAAACGTATACGCGGCGGTCCCGGCCGCGATGAGCTCCAACGCCACCGCGAAGGGGTGATAGCCGGTTCGTCCGATCAGCCAGCCGATGATCAACAGCACTGCGGCGATAGCGGCGAGCTGGAGCTCGCGAACCTGCCAGAGTCGTTCCGGCCCAGCCTCGGGTTCCCCGGTTTCGGGTCCGCAGCATGCGTCAGACATGATCGACCTCTTGATCGGTCGTCACATCGAGGACCGCGCCGATAAGTCGGCGGCCGCGTTCGGTGAGGCTGTACATCACCAGCTTGCCGCTACGGCGCGAGGACACCATGCCGGCGATCTTGAGCTGGCGCAGGTGGTGGGACACGAGGTTCTGCGCCAGTCCCACCACCCACGCCATGTCGCACACGCAGAGTTCGTCGCCGGTGCTCAGCGCCGTGGCGATCATCACGCGGGTCGGGTCACCGAGCCCCCGAGCGGCGGCCGCGGCGGCCTCGATCCGCGGCGGGGGTGGCAGCGTGGCGCGAATGGCTTCGGCGTGCGGGAGATCGAGACAGAGGAGATCGCAGCTGTCGATCGGCTGATCAGTCACCACAACACACTAACGGATGTTGATATGAGAAGAGCCCGCGATCGGCGGCCGAGGAAGTGGCTATTGACTCACCCTGCCTGCCAGGTCGCGCCTCCGTCCCCACATCTGCTTCGAGTCGATGTGAGCCACCTACGGCCTTACTACGTATATAGTCGTAGCACGATCCCCAATTGAGCATCTCTCGCAGACCGTCGTTGTCGTGAGGGTGCAAGGCCCGGCTACGTAGGTGAAAGACAAACCCCATGGCTCCTCTTACACGAATTCTGCTGACTACTTTCACGGTCATCACCGTCATCCTCGGGGTCGGGGTCTACCTCTCGGTTCGCGACCGGCAGGCCCCCGCGGTGGCGGAGGCTCAGTCCGGGGATGCCGGTCAGTTGGTTCGCGATAACAGTCATCGCCTCAATACAGTTCCGAGCAGCGACGTCACTTTTGTGGAGTTCCTCGATTTCGAATGCGAAGCATGCCGGGCAGCGTTCCCGCTCGTCGAGCAGCTGCGGTCGCAGTACGGGGACCGGGTCAACTTCGTTGTCCGCTACTTCCCGATCCCAGCCCACTTCAACGCCGAACGAGCCGCTCGCGCAGTCGAATCAGCAGCCCAGCAAGGCAAATTCGAGCCGATGTACAAGAAGATGTATGAGACGCAAAGCCAATGGGGAGAACAGAAGACGCCAGCAGACGCGACATTCCGGGGTTTTGCCACCGAACTAGGCCTCGATATGACGAAATTCGATGCAGCCTACAACGATCCCGCCACTGTCGCGCGAATCAATCAAGACGTTGCCGACGGCAAAGCACTTGGCGTCGACGGAACGCCAACCATGTTCCTGGACGGCAAGCGCTTGAAGTACAAGAGCTACTCCGACTTGTCGAGCGCGATCGATCAGGCGCTGCAGCGGTAGCGCACGCCGTGCCGATCACCCTTCAATGACCCGAGCAACATAGGGCGTCATCCCCGCCATCCTTACTGGGGAGACTTTGACCGGCACGCCTGTCTGTTGAGCCTCAAGCATCTGTCCGCCGCCGAGGTAGATCGCTTCATGCTGACTACCTCCCGGACCCCAAAACAACAGGTCGCCTCTTTTTGCCTGCGACGGAGGAACTTTGCGGCCAGCGTTGTACTGGTCACCCGACCACCGCGGGAGCAATATGCCCACACCCGCATAGGCATATCGGGTGAGGCCTGAGCAGTCGAAGCCGATCGTGTTGGCGCCGGAATCAATCCCGGCGCTAGGACCGGTCAGGTTGCCTCCACCCCACGAATAAGGAACTCCGATTTGGCTACCAGCGCGACGGATGACGTATTCGATCGCTTGTGCTCCAGAGACACGGTTCAGGCCAGTGGGCGCGGCAACGTCGGAACTCGCTAGCCCCAAGCTCTGAAGGAACGCCCGACCGAGGTCCATCGTTGTCTGGGCGGCCAGCGTGCCGGCCCGAAGGGATGCGTTCGCGACAGCAAGCGGGTCGCCGGGCGCGCCTGCACTGGCGACTCGGGGAAGTAAGGGATCCCAGGTGTCGATCCCGGGATTCGCTTCGGCCGAGGCTGTGGCTTGCAGAGCGATCACAGCCAGCAGGAGGCAAAGCACACGTCCGATTCGCCGGTAGAACATTGATCTTCACCGTCCTTGCCGCTAGACAGACACCCGCGCCATTGCGCCGTCGCCACTGTCCGCCGTTTAGGCGGATCTCCGCATCACCCGAGCGGTGTTACGGTCATACGCAGTACTTAGTTGCTACGTATTTGACGAACCGTAACAGCGGACATCGAGGGTTCACACCGGCCCGTCGTATCACTTGAGTAACAATCGGTATCACCAGCGCGTCGGTTCGAAGCAAAGCACCACGCGAAGCGTGCCATCGCGAGCCGGCAACGCAATACCACCGCCATCTCGGGAAGGCAGCCTGCCACCCACCTCTTACGTAGTTGATACGTAAGATGGGGGTGGCAACACGTACGGCAACCGGCAGGATGGATTACATGACGCGGATCCGCGCCGCAGCTATTACGCGACGCAGAGACATGTGGCGGACAGCGCGGCTCGTGCTGGCAGTGGGCATCACCGCCATCGTCGGGGTGAGCGCCTGCGGTCCGGCGCCCTCTACGCCATCACAACTCGGCGCAATCGTGGAAAAAGGCACCCCCTACAGCGATCTGCTCGTTCCGAGCCTAAAAATGTCGGTCAGCGAAGGTGCAGTTGGCGTTTCAGTCGAGTCGCCCGTAACGGTCAGCGCAGCGAGCGGCGTCCTCGGGCCGGTTGCGTTGATCAACGACCGAGGCCGCGTCGTGAACGGCGAACTGAGCTCCGATGGTGTGACCTGGCGATCCACGGAACCGCTGGGATACAACCGGACGTACACCTTGAACGCTGAGGCGCTGGGTCTCAGCGGTGTGGCACAGAAAACCGCCACCTTCCAGACACATTCACCGCAGAACCTCACGATGCCCTACGTGTCGCCAAACGACGGAAGTGTTGTGGGAGTCGGCCAGCCGATCGCAGTGCGGTTCGACGAAAACATTTCTGATCGACTCGCCGCCCAGCGGTCGATCAGTATCACGACAAACCCTCCAATCGACGGAGCCTTCTACTGGCTGAACGACCGCGAAGTACGCTGGCGCCCAGCGCAATACTGGAAACCCGGAACCACAGTCAGCGTCCAGGTCAAAGCGTACGGCGCCGATTTCGGCGGCGGCCTATTTGGACAGGACGACGTCTCGACTCGCTTCACGATCGGCGACGAGGTCATTGCGACTGCCGACGACGCCACCAAGACGATGACCGTGCGCGTGAATGGTTCCGTGGTCAAGACGATGCCCATCTCAATGGGCAAGAACAAGACCCCGACTGACAACGGAACTTACATCATCGGTGATCGGTACCCCACGCTCGTCATGGATTCCTCGACCTATGGGGTACCGGTCAACTCACCGGACGGGTACCGGACAGAAGTAAACTGGGCCACTCAGATGTCCTATAGCGGAATCTACGTTCACTCCGCACCGTGGTCCGTCGGAAGCCAGGGACGAAATAACGTCAGTCACGGCTGCCTCAACGTCAGCCCAGAAAACGCGAAATGGTTCTACGACACGACAAAACGTGGCGATGTCGTCGAAGTCATCAACACCGTGGGACCGACGTTGCCAGGGACCGACGGGCTCGGCGACTGGAATGTTCCGTGGGACCAATGGAGTGCCGGTAATGCCGCGCTGTAGCGCCGACCAACCGGCTTCCATGAACTCATCCCCCGCCGCGACACTCAAACAGGGCGTGGCGATAGATTCTTGGCGGGCTCGAACGCAAAGCGAAAGGTTCACTTCCCCAATATTTTTGAATCCTTCAGCCGTATTTAGGCCGAATGGCCGCGGCACCATGGGCAGCAGATGAGTGCTACAGCTGTGCACGACGGCCGCCCCGCCATCCCCAACACGTCGAAACATACACTCGGAGCGCGCCGCCAACAGCCAGCCGGGCGCGAGCAAGAACAGGACGGTGAAAATTGATGCGCACGTTCGCCACAACCGTGATGGCGCTGACCCTTTGGTGGCTAGGCAATGGGATTGCCTCGGCCCACACCGGGCTGGTGAGCTCCGACCCTTCCGCTGATAGCACAGTGTCGACGCCTCCGAGCGTCATCACCTTGACCTTCAACGAAGACATCAAACCAACGTTCGCAACCGTCGTCGTCAACAGCGCAGACGGTCGCAATTGGATAGTTGGACCGCCCCGAGTCGAGGGGCCCCGTATTTCCGCAACCGTCGGGTCAGATCGCCCCACGAGCGGCGTTTACACCGTTGGCTACCGCGTGGTCTCAGCAGATGGGCACCCGGTTTCTGGTTCCTACACATTCACGATTGCCGGCCCTCCCGCTGGGTCACAACCTCCGATCACGACGTCCGGCGCCGCGCCGACAACTACTTCTGCCCCACAATCACCGGCGGCGGCCGGCTCCGACACCAAGACATCGATCCTCGCAGCAGGTGGCGCCGGCCTCGCATTGGGTGGCGCCATCGCACTATGGCAAGCGTGGCGGCGGCGACGAGCCCGTACGACACTCAGCGAATCGGAGTCCACCAGCATGGCAATTCCGGATCACGAGCCGAAGAAGCCGCCCGCTGACTAGACGCTCAGCTCGGCGTCGAGTCAGGGATAGGAGCCACAGCTTCGAACTACCCAGGGAGGCGGGTTGATCGTGACCGAAGGTGACCGCGGCGGGTGAACCCCTTGCATTACGCGGTGGTTGACGGGCCCAGCGACATGGCCTTTCTGACCTCGACAGAGCCGAATGATGTCAAGCACCGACAACTCTGTGACTACATCATCGCCAACACAAGAAATATGTAGGGCAGCGGCTCAGATGTCAATCTTTCAAGCGGATCTGGAACCGCAGTTCGAAGACCTGGGCTTTGGCTGGCGGTCCACGAATGCGAGCTTGTTGAGTGCGACTGGACGGGGCTCCTCCAAGCCGTCAACACGCGGACTGGCCCCGATGGACTAACACTCGTCGAATACGACATCGGCCAATCCGTCACTTTCCAGGCCGTACTCGACAACGGGACGGATGTCGAGCCAGCTTGGTAGATCAGCGATCCCGACATTCTCAATCGCGTGCGGGTGGAAGCGGAGGTCGACATGATCGTGCGCGTGGCGGTCTTGTTCGGCGACGAATTCGGATTCAGCATCGACGAGCTGTCAAGACGCCGCACCGATCGCAGCGGACCAGGGACGCCGATCTATTGGGCGCGCAACCCCGATCAGCTGTCGTTGCTCGATACCGACAAAGATGCGGGCTGACAGCGCCCACGTTCGGTTGATACGTCCGATCGCTCAACTCGCGCGGAAGAATGAATTCCGATTCCGGTGCACTGAGCTTGGCCATTACGGAAATGACTCTCAATGTCTGTGTCAAGCTGCCGTAGGCGCGATTTGGGGTGATTCTGGTTGCCAGCTGCGGTTGTCTCGGATGAGTGCGTAGAGCACGTTGGTGCGGCGGCGAGCGAGGCAGATCGTGGCCGGGATCGGCCGTTTTCCTTGTTGTCGTTTGCGCTGGTAGTAGGCCCGCGAGTCGGGGTCGCAGCGGGCTGCGGTCAACGCCGACATGTACATCACGCGCCGCAACCGACGGCTGTATCGGTGCGGGGTGTGTAGTCGTCCGGTGCGTTTACCGGAGTCTCGCGACACCGGCGCCAGCCCGGCCCAGGCGGCCAGTTGGTCGGCCGAGCCGATCAAAGCGGGATCACCGACCGCGGCCAGGAATTCCGCGCCCAGACGGAATCCCATACCGGGCATGCTGGTGATCACTTCGGCGAGCGGATGGCGGCGAAATCGGTCCTCGATGTCGGCGTCGGTGGTCTTGATGCGCTCATCGAGGGCGATCACCTCCTTCGCCAGGTCGGCGACCAGCCCGGCGGCCACGCCTTCACCGGGCAGTCGGACCATTTGCGTCTTGGCAGCAGCCACCGCAGCCGAGGCGATCATGGCTGCGTTTCGAACACCTGCATCGGTTAGCATCCGGCTCAGGCGTGAAACACCGCTTTGCCGAATGGCTTTGGGCCTCTGATAGCGCGCCAGCAGCACGACCCAGCCTCGGTCTGAGCGGAGTTGGGCGACGCGTTCGAGCGCCGGACATAGAGCGACCAGCTGTTGGTGAAGCCGGTTGATCGTGCGTGTGCGATCGGCCACCAGATCAGCGCGGTGCGCGGTCAACATCCGCAGTTCGGCAATCAGGTCGTCGTCAGGATGCAATACCGGTAGATCCTGCCCGCGCATCCGAGATTGATCGGCGATGACCCGGGCGTCTTTGGCGTCGGTCTTGGCTTCCCCGCCACGGTAGGTCCCCGATGCCTGCCACACCGCGCGGCCAGCCAAGTACCGAACCGTCTTGCCGGCATCGGCAAGCACCGTCAACAGCAACGCGGCATAGACCGTGCTCAGATCCACTGTCCAGCACACCTGATCAGCCAAAGCATCGATCTCTGCGACCAGGGCACGGATCGGATCCTCATCATTGGACAGCTTGCGGGACAGCACCACTGCCCCGCTGCCGTCGACCACGCACACCCAATGCTGCTCCTTGCCGACATCCACACCAGCCCACAACCGGTCTGTCGCCATCGCAATCCTTTTCGCTTGTCTGCCAACACAAACCACACGGACAACCCCGCCAGCGTTTCCTTAAACAAGCGATCACATCGCAGATCTCAATCAGCAGCCCGAGGAAGTCCAAGCAGGCCGGGCGGCCAGTCATTTCAAGCCGCACCAAAGGCCGGCAACAACAATCACAGCCTCACCCGACCCACTCGGGTCACAGCACAACGTAACAACACGCAGTAACTGCACCTACGAACTTAAGGACAACTTCATTGAGACCGACAGGACCGCGATTGTCTCAGTCGACTTGACACTATCCCTGATGGCGGATGACAACATGACTGAGACCGGACATCTTCTTCTCGTCGTCGGCGGCGGTGGTGTCCGGAAGGCAAAGGCCAGACCAGCCGCCGCCACCATTCCGGACCGGACTATGACCTTCTCGATGCGAACGAGACGACTTGGAGGTTTGTCACCGTCGGGCGCGTTGGGAACGTTAGAAATAGCAGTTCAACGGGTTGGCGACGTTGACGAATTGAGAGCGTCACAGAAGCTACTGCGGACGGATTGCGGACGCACACGCGCCGGAGAGAGAGAAGACGCTGGCCGTACGAGGCGTGACATGGCTGCGCAGAGGGGCCACCCTCCACCCCCTCACAGACCGAATGCGCCTCCTTCGATGAGAATCACCAGGCCTATGCCGATGAGCACGACCGGCAGAATGAAATGGCCCCAGCGGGTGAGTATCCGTGCGACAGCGGGGTGTCTAGCGAAGTACCAGCCGGCCAGGCACCAGAACGCCACTCCAATCAAGAAGACACTGACGTAACCAGTCATGCCGCTGAAACTTGTCACCGAGAACACTGGCACGTAGACGCCTATGTTGTCGCCGCCGTTGGCGAAGGTGACGGTGGCGATTTGCATGACGCCAGCCTTGTCGGTCGGCGAAGCGTCCCTTGGGTTGTCCTCTTCGCCGTGCTCACGCCATAGTTTCCATGCGGCACGGACCCCCAGCAGCAATGGAAGCAGCCCGAGATACGGAATCGCTGCTCTTGGCAGAAGCTCAGCCCCTAGTGCGCCGGCCACGGAAACGGCGAGGATCGCAGCGAAGCCGACGTACTGTCCCAACACGACTCGAATTGCCGCTGCGCGTGACGGCCCTGCTTGGCCAAAGAACACCGCCAACACGACTATGTCGTCGATGTTGGTGACGGCGAATATCGACGCAGCCTTTCCAGTTAGCGTCCAGTCCACTGGCTGCGCCTCTCGCGTTTGTGCTGGCGGTGAATCGTCGATAGTGGCGCACTGCGGTAGTTGTCGATGTGACAGGGTTAGTCGTCGTCGCAGACCAGTTCGCCGTGCCACGCTTCGCGGCCTTCGTGGATGGCGAAGGCAGCGATGACGAACCCAGCTGCCGGATCGAGCCACGCGGCTCCGGTGAGTTCGAATAGGCCCACGCCGAGCAGGGTGGAAATGCTGAGCAGTACGCAGATTTTGGTCTGGGCGGCGTCAGCCAGGACGAGGTTGTCGTGCAGGGCTAGCCCGATGCGCTTTTTCGCTGCCGCCAAGACGGGCATCACGATGAGCGATGCCACAAGCAGGATAAGCGCCAGTGGGGAGCTGTGTGGCCTCTCGCCGGTCGTGATGTTGCGGATGCCTTCCATGGTGACGTAGGCGGCGAGGATGAAGAACGAGATGGCGACGAGCCGCAGGGTTTGACGTTCTTTACGTTCATCAGCGACCCCGTGGCGCAGGCGGGCGGACAGGCGCAGGGCGACCAAGATCGCGGTGAGGGACTCGATGGCCGAGTCGAATCCGAATCCGATGACCGATATGAGTCCAGCGACCAGTCCGGCTGTTACAGCGATGACGCCTTCGGCGACATTGTAGGCGATGGTGAATCGCGCTAGGCGTAGGGCCTTGCGGGTGAGCCGCGTGATTTCAGCGTCCGTGGGTGCGCCGCTGATGTTGGTCATGGCGTTTCGTTGGCGCAGCCGTCGATGCCGTAGGTCGGGCAGACGGCCACGGCCTCGCCCGTGGCGTCCAGCACGATCTGGGCCGAGGCCAGTACGTCGATCAGTGCGGGCTGCGTGAGCCGAAACAGCGAGGCCCGCCCGACCGGCGCGGAGTCCACCAGACCGCACTCCCGCAGGCAGGCAAGGTGTTTGGAGACGGTGGACTGAGCCAACCCCACCGCTTGCACCAGCTCGACGACGCGCGCGGGGCCAGCGGCCAGTCTGCGCACAATGGCCAGGCGGGTGGGGTCTCCCAGGGAGCGAAACAGTGCCGCCGCCGGGGCCAGCTCGACCCGCTGTAGTTCCACCGGGTCTGCCATCATCTCCATTTGGCGATGTTATAGCAGTCCGTAGATAAAGGGACTATCGGCCCTACTGCCTAGCGCGGCGACCCGCGCATGCTGACCCCACCAAGCAGGTAGGTCAGGCGTGGCGGTCGGGAGGCAACGATGTGTGGATACGGGTGGGGCAATGGCTGGCACAGCGGCTGGGGCTGGGGCGGCGTCGTGATGAGTGTGCTGATGGTGCTGCTGGTCGTCGCCGTAGTGGTGGCGATCACCTTCGCCGCGCGTTACCTGTCGGGCAGTGCGAGCCTTCACCATCGAAGCGGTGCAGGCCCAGAGGGCATGCGTGCCGAAGACCGACTAGCCGACCGTTTCGCGCGAGGTGAGATCGACGGTGACGAGTTCCGGCAGCGCATGACTCTGCTGCGCGAACACCGTTGACCGCCATGAAGACTCTTCGCAGATCGCGTGACTTGGCTATCGCCCTCGGTGCGTTGGTCGTCGCCATCGGCTGTGCAGTGGCACTGAGCATCGGAATAGCCATGCGGCACAACCAGCTAGCCGCGGGCCTGCCGTATCAGCCCGGCTTCGGAATGGGTCCAGGGATGATGGGCACCGGACAACCAGGGACGGGGATGATGATGGGTCCCGGCATGATGGGACCTGGACGCTCTCCGGCGATCCCGTCATGCTCCGCACCTGCGTTACCGGGCACCGTTGTCGACGTAACCCTCACCGATATGCACGGCATGATGGGTCCCGGCGGCATGATGGGGCCGGGGATGATGGGTTCCAGCGGCATGATAGGGCCGGGCCAAACCGGCTATCAAGGCGCGCCGATGGGCATGATCGGGATGATGCGCATCGTCATCAATCCGGCCACGGTCCCGCCGGGACAGGTGTCCTTTCGAGTGACCAATGCCGGTGCCTTGAACCACGAATTGGTCATCCTGCCTCTCGCGAAAGGCCAGTACCCCGGCCAGCGGGCCATCGGCCCGGACGGCAAGGTCGATGAGGCCGGCAGCCTTGGTGAAGCCTCACGCTCCTGCGGTGCTGACAAAGGTGACGAGAACGCCACCAACCCCGGCATCGCCCCAGGGGCCAGCGGGTGGACCACGGTGAACCTCACGCCGGGACGCTATGAGTTGATCTGCAACCTCGCCGGTCACTACTGGACCGGCATGTACGCCGAGCTGGATGTCAGCCCAACCAAGTAACTCCTCGCAACACCCTCAAATGGAACGAGAAGGGGTGAAGATCATGGTCAACACCACACCATGGACGATCACCAGTGCCGCAATCGTCGCGCTTACCGGATCGGTGATATGGGCCGCGCCTAGTGGGGGCACCACCGGAAGTGACATGTCGGCACCTGAGCCGGCCTCCTTCTCTGAGAGCCCCTATCCGGCCCAAGGTCCCAACCCGCTAGACCCGCCGGGATGTTGGGACGCCGACGGCATCTGGCATCCCGACTGCTGGGGTCCCGGACAATGGGGACCTGGACAATACGGTGCTGGACAGTGGGGGCCTGGGCAGTACAACCCTGGACAGTGGGGTCCAGGAATGATGGGACCCGGCCAGTGGGGACCCGGCATGGGGCCGGGCATGATGGGACCCGGCCAGTGGGACTACTAAGGCCAAGTCAATCGCTCTCATTGGTCTGCGCGGGCAAGCACGCCGTCAGGCCTCAACCACATCTCTAACCTTGAGCGGAGCGCGTGTCCGTGGCTGAGGCAGTCTGTGGGAATCTCTGATCAAGGGCGCTGATCATGTCGATCAGTTCGCGGCGCGTTTTGAGGGCCGACCGCAGCTCCCGTTGGATTCGACGGACTTGAATGAGTTCGCCGCGCCGCTCATATGTCGCGAGAGCAGCCTTCAACACCTGGGATTGTTCATTGAGCAAGTCAATCTCGTTGTGAAGGTCGGCACGAAAGGTCGCTGCCTGGAAGCAGTCGGCTTCGCGGGCAGCGGCTACAGAGTGCTGATGGCGCGGACTACGGTTCATCGCCCCCAAAGCTAACCCAAGAGCTACACAGCCGCTGGTTCAGCGTGGCGCTCTTCCGGTACGTAGGAGACGTTGAGTTCGTCGAGCGCGGTTCGCGCCCTGCGCTCCACAAACAGCGGCACAAACTCTCGAACCCGCGCGCCGTGGAACCTGCCGTACAACTCGTGGACGACCTCACTGACCGTGGCAGAGGGCAGCCCCGGGTACTGTGCCGCAAGTCGGGCAACAAGATGACCGATCTGCGTTTCCTCGTCCATCGTCTTGATCATTACGGTCAATTCTGCACCACTGCTACCACTGATGAAGACCGTTCATCAGTAACTCAACTAGTCGCTTGGCATCGTCAACACCCGGTAGACAGTGGCCCGACTGACGCCCAGCGTGGCCGCTATTGTCCGTGCGCTCTCGCCACTTGCGTGCATCCGCTGCGCCAAGCCAACTTTCGCGTCATCTAACGCTTTGAGGCCGACGTCTACAGCATCGACCAACAACTCGACGACGACCTCAGTGACGACGATGCGACCTCGCTGATGCGAGAAGACATGGTGTGCCGCGAGGTGAACGGGCCTATTGATGCGGTCAGGTGACTGGGGCGGCTTGGTGGAAATCCGGTCGCGGGACTTGACCACGATCGATTACTACACGATTATTGAGTCAATGAGAATTGACCTATCGCCACATGGTGGTGAATACGATGCCGAGCGACGGGCACGGGTGCATGCCGCTTTGGGAGACCCAGCGCGGCTGTCGATCGTTGATCGACTCCTCTTGGCCGACGCATCCCCGTCTGAACTACAGGGGTTGTTGTCGATGCCCTCGAATCTGGTCGCTCACCATCTGCGGATCCTGGAAGAGGCCGGGGTGGTGCAGCGCAGTCGCTCCGAAGCCGACCGACGACGTACCTACTTGCAGCTGGTTCCCGCGGCACTGGAAGCCGCACTCCCCGTAGCTAATTGGCAGGCCCAGCGCGTCGTCTTCGTGTGCAGCCACAACTCCGCCCGCAGTCCGTTGGCGGTGGCGATTTGGAACCGACGCAGCACACTGCCCGCTGTCTCGGCAGGGACTCACCCGGCCACCAAGGTGCATCCGGGCGCCACGAAGGCGGCAAAACGCAATGGCCTGGCGATTGTGTCGCACACCCCGGTACACATCGACGATGTCGTTCGCCCCGGCGATCTTGTGGTTGCGGTGTGCGACAACGCCCATGAAGAACTGGTTGCCGACACCCGTCGGCTTCATTGGTCGATACCCGATCCCGCCGGATCTGACGATCCCGACGCCTTTGATCGGGCCTTAGACAGGCTGTCCGAGCGCATTGACCGCTTACTGCCGGCGTTGCGCGCCAGCTGAACACCGACTCCCTGGCCGCCCAGCGGCCTCGACCACCCCTGCTCCGCTCACCTGTGAAGGATGGACCATGGATGTTTCAATGTTGAGACGCAATGGCTTTCGTTGGACGCTGTGCTTGATGGGAGCAGCCGCGCTGCCACTGACGGCGTGTGGGAGCGACAATTCCCAGCCCGGATACGCGAAGTCCGCCCATATCGAGTGTGGCGGCAAGCAATCGTTGACGGCCAGCGGCTCCACCGCTCAAGCCAACGCGATCCCGGTCTTCGTGCAGGCCTTCACCGCGGCCTGTCCGGGCCAGACGGTGGTCTACACCTCCAACGGCTCCGGTGCGGGGGTCAGTGAATTCCTCTCCAAGAAGACGGATTTCGGCGGCTCCGACTCGGCACTGAGCCAAGAGCGTGGCGAATATGCAGCCGCTCAACAACGTTGCGGATCACCGGCGTGGAACATCCCCGTGGTGTTCGGGCCGATCGCGATCACCTACAACCTCAGCGATGTGCCGACGCTGGTGCTCGATGGCCCCACGGTCGCGAAGATTTTCAACGGAGGGATCACCCGCTGGGATGATCCGGCGATCAAGGCGCTGAATCCGTCAGCGCAACTACCCTCGGCCGACATCCTCGTCGTGTACCGCAGCGACGACTCGGGTACCACCGACAACTTCCAGCGCTACCTCGATGCCGCCTCGGGTGGTGCGTGGGGCAAGGGAAGCGGTAAGACGTTCAACGGTGGTGTCGGGCTGGCAGCCAAGGGCAACGAGGGAACATCCGCCGCGGTCAGGGACACCCCGGGCGCGGTCACCTACAACGAGTACTCGTTCGCCAAAACCGAGCGCCTCGCCAGCGCTCAGATCGTGACCTCCGCGGGACCTGCCGCGGTGCCTATCAGCGCAGACACCGTGGGCAAGACGATATCGTCGGCGACCATCATCGGGCAGGGCAACGACTTGGTGCTCGACACCTCGAAGTTCTATACCCCCAGCAGTTCCGGGGCCTACCCGATCGTGCTCGCGACCTACGAGTTGGTGTGCTCGAAGTACAGTGATCCGGCTACCGGGCAGGCCGTGCGGGCGTTTCTGCAGTCGGCCGTGGGTCCCGGCCAGCTTCATCTTGAGGACCATGGTTATTTCGCGTTGCCGCCGGACTTTCAGGCGAAGGTCGTCGCTGCGGCCAACGCTGTCTCTTGATCACGCCGGATCAGTTAATTCTGCTGTGCGGTAAGAGCTTCCAGAGCGGGAATGCCGACGGGTTCGTTCGCCAAGAGTGGGATGACCGCGTAGCGGGGCGCGTACTTGGTGCGGACGGTGTCGATTTCTGCCAGTTCGGCGCCGGCGCGCTGCCGGAGCAATCCGTGGGTGGGCTCGGCGGCGGCAACGGAGTTGTTGATCACCCACGCCCACGGGTGGATGCCGGCGCGTTCGAGGTCGTGTTGAAGGCCGGCGGCTTCGAGCACCGGCGTCGTTTCGGCCAGCGTCACGAGCAGAACTTTGGTGAGGTCGGGGTTTTGGAGGCGCATCAGCGGTGTGGTGTAGTGCCCGCTGTCCCCCATCTGCCGTGCGATCTCGCGGTGGTAGGAACCCGTGGCGTCGAGCAACAGCAGGGTGTGGCCGGTGGGTGCGGTGTCGAGGACGACGAACGTGCTGCGGGATTCGTGGATGACTTTGGAAAAGGCTTGGAAGACTGCGACTTCCTCGGTGCACGGTGAGCGCAGGTCCTCGGCCAGGGTGGCGCGCCCGGCGTCGTCGAGATGGGCGCCTTTGGTCGTCATGACCCGTTCGCGGTAGGCGTCGCTCGCCTCGATCGGGTCGATCCGAGACACCCGGAGATGCTCGATGCCGCCTTGCAGGGTCTCGACCAGGTGGGCTGCGGGATCGGTGGTGGTCAGGTGAACGTCGTGGCCGCGTTCAGCCAGCGCGACGGCGATGGCCGCGGCGACGGTGGTTTTGCCCACCCCGCCCTTGCCCATGCACATCACCAGTCCGTTTCCGCTGCGCTCGATGTCGTCGACCAGGTCGCTTAGCGGGGCATCAACCACTGGGGCGAGGCTGCTCGAGGCCATCTCGTCGTCGGCGGCAGTGTTGGTGTCGAACAGGGTTTGGAGTGCGTCAAGGCCGACCATGTTGGCGGTCTTAAGGCTGACGCGGTCTTGAGGCAATGCGCTCAGCGCATCGGATATGTCCGCTAGCGCGGACTGTTCCCGGCGGGTGATCGCGGCAGCCAAGGGGTCGCTCTCGCCTTGTGGTTGGGGCATGACGGCGTTGACGACGACGTACTGCCGGCTCATACCCAAGGCCGCCAATTCGTGGTGGGTGCGGTCGATTTCGCGCAACGCCGACCGTGTCGGGCGGGCCACCAGGACCAGGCGAGTGCGGTCCGGATCGGCCAGAGCGGCCACCGCAGCGGCGTAGGTGGTCTTGTGTTTGTCCAGGCCCGCCATGGGACCCAGGCAGGAGGCGTCCCCCTTTCCGGCTTGCAGGAACTCTGTCCAGCTGCCCGGCAGTTGCAGCAGCCGGATCGTGTGCCCGGTGGGAGCGGTGTCGAACAGCACGTGGTCGAATCCGGACACGAGTCCCGTGTCGTCCGTCAGCAGAGTGGTGAACTCGTCAAAGGACGCGATCTCGGTGGTGCACGAACCCGACAACTGCTCGGTGATCGAGGCGATCGCCGACTCGGGCAACAAGCAGCGCACCGGTCCCACGATGCGTTCCCGGTATGCCGTCGCCGCTTGTTCGGGGTCGATCTCCAAAGCCGACAGCCCCGGCACCGCAGGGATCTCGGTGACGGTGTTACCGATCGCCACCCCGAATACCTGCCCGACATTGGACGCCGGGTCCGTGGACACCAAGAGGACTTTCTTGCCCGCTTGGGCCAAGGCCACGGCCGACGCGCACGCGATCGAGGTCTTACCGACCCCACCCTTGCCGGTGAAGAAAACGAACCGCGGCGGGTCGGTCAGGAACCGTTGCTCAGGAAAAGTCATGGGGCACAATTTATTCCGGATTACGGGGGCAGTCGGTGGTCAGCAGCAGTCCGACTGCCCTGGCGGGCAGCATTGGGTCGAGCTGGCGTCTGAAAGGCCGAGGCTGATCACACCGGCCAGCCCCTCAACGGGCGCATCGAGCGCTGCCCACCGCGATAGCTCCGCACGGGTCGGGTAGCGCCCGGTCAGCACGGTGACGTCGTCGACGCAGACCAGCGGCAAACCTTCTGAACCGGCGACTTCCAGGAACTGTTTGGCGACCGCGCTATGGGCGAATGCCACGGGGTCGTTAGCGAGATTGTGGCGAGAAATCGCCGCACCCTGCTCGAGCAACCAGACCATATCCGCGCTGAACGTCACGAGGTTGGCATCGACATCCTCACCACACACCCCGGTATTGCAGCACAACGCGGGCTCGAACACAGAAATCGCGGGCACCGTGATTCTCCTTCGCCATTTGACGGCTGTATTGATAACTATCAATATAGAACAATGCCCGTCGCGCCGTCACCCCCGGCCGAGCCCTGCTGCCCTCCCCTGGCGCACCAACCGCTGGGCGCAGACTGGGCCGGTGAATTGGCCCGCATGTTCAAAGCCTTGGGAGATCCCGTGCGATTGCGCATGCTGAGCCTCATCGCCAGCCACGAAGGCGGCCAGTGTTGCGTCTGCGAGATCGCCCCATATTTCGAACTGTCCCAACCGACGATCTCCCATCACCTCAAAACGCTGCGCGAGGCAGGTCTGCTGGAGTGCGAGCGGCGCGGCACGTGGGTGTACTACTGGGTGGTGCCGGCGGCCATGGCCCAGTTGTCGGCGGTATTGGCCCTTGGCATCACCCCTTCCGCCACCACACCCGATTCCCTCGAGAGGACTTGCCGATGAGCACGAAACCGTCCGTGTTGTTCGTCTGCGTGCACAACGCCGGACGTTCACAGATGGCCGCAGGATTCCTCTCGGCGCTGGCCGGCGACGCCATCGAAGTCCGCTCGGCCGGCAGTGCCCCGGGCAACGCCGTCAACCCCGCCGCGGTAGAGGCCATGGCCGAAGTCGGCATCGACATCTCCGACCAAACCCCGAAAATCCTTACCACCGACGCGGTGGAAGCCTCCGACGTGGTGATCACCATGGGTTGCGGCGACACCTGCCCCATTTTCCCGGGCAAGAGCTACCGCGACTGGGTACTGGAGGATCCCGCGGGCAAGGGTGTGGACGCTGTACGTCCCATCCGCGACCAAATCAAGACGCGGATCGAAGGCCTCATCACTGAACTGCTGACCGACACCGCCGATACCGAAAACCGGGTTTAGGAACAGCAATTCGGGTCGAGTACGGCGCACAGCGCGGCGACCGCGTCGCGGTGCGGACGGTGATAGACGTTCATCCCTCGCCGGGTCGACTCGACCAACCCGGCATTGCGTAACTGTGTCAGGTGGTGGCTGGCCGTGGACTCGCCAACCCCGATCGCGGCGGCCAAGTCTCGACTGTTCTCCTCGCCATCAGCCGACCCGAACAGCAGCGACATGATCTTGACTCGTGCCGGGTCGGCCAGCGCCTTGAGCCGCAATGCGACGTGCAACGCGTCCTCGTCACTCATCACACCCGCCGCCACCGGCGCACAACACACCGGCGACGACATGTCGATCAAGGGCAACGTCTTGGGCATCACCCAATCATGCCACAAAGCTTGACATATATCGAAAAGGTGGCATGCTGGGCATCGTCCCGATAGTTCGACATATGTCGCACAGGTTCCAAGGAGGCTCCCCATGTCCCGCATCCAGTTGGCGCTCAACGTCGATGACATCGACGAAGCCGTCACCTTCTACTCCAAGCTGTTCAACACCGAGCCGGCCAAGGTCAAGCCGGGCTACGCCAACTTCGCCATCGCCGAACCGCCCCTGAAACTCGTACTCCTGCAAAACCCCGGCCACGGCGGCAGCCTCAACCACCTCGGCGTCGAGGTGGAGTCCAGCGACCAGGTGCACGCCGAAATCGACCGCCTGACCAATGCGGGCATGTTCACCGAGGAGGAGATCGGCACCACCTGCTGCTTCGCAACCCAGGACAAGGTTTGGGTCACCGGCCCCGGAGGCGAGCGCTGGGAGGTTTACACCAAGCTGGCCGACTCCGACAGCTTCGGCACCAGCCCGCAGATCGGCACGCAGTCCGACGAGGCCGCCTGCTGTGGCACAGCGGCCCACGAAAACGCCCCTGCCACAACCCAAGCCAGCTGTTGCTAGTCCGGCATGTCAGCCCTGGGAACCGGCGGCCGCCAGACTCCGTGGCGGCTGCCGCTCCCGGGATGCTTCGTTCACGAGTTGTTCGCTTGTGTATTGATTCGATGACTGTCAATATCGATGAGTGTCGAAGTCGTCCGAAGGCGGGTGCTGCGAGGTCGCACCTCTGGTCCGAGAGCCGCTGAGCATTGCGGCCGCGGCGGAGTTGGCGGCGATGTTGAAGGCGTTGTCGGATCCGATTCGACTTCGCCTGCTCAGCCTGATTGCCAGCCACGGAGGTGGCCAGGCGTGCGTCTGCGACATCTCGCAAGGTATCGATGTCGGCCAGCCCACGATCTCCCACCATCTCAAGGTGCTGCGCACCGCGGGGCTGATCGACAGCCAGCGACGCGGCTCGTGGGTGTACTACCGCGTGATTCCCGAAGCACTGCAACAGCTTTCGACACTGCTGGGCGCCGATAGCCTGGCCGGGATCCCGTGATGGACACCATCGGTCTGCCGCGGAGGCTGTTGGCTGAATTCGTCGGCAGCGCACTGTTGGTCACCGTTGTTGTCGGATCGGGAATCGCCGCTGCCCAGCTCTCCCCCAACGACGTCGGACTGCAGCTCCTCGAGAATTCGACGGCGACCGTGTTCGGACTGGCGGTGCTGATCTTGCTATTCGGCCCGATCTCCGGCGCACACTTCAATCCGGTCGTCACCGCATCCGACTGGCTCTTGGGCCGCCGGGCCGGCACCGGCATCACCACCCGCGATGCACTCGCCTACGCGGGAGTCCAAATCGCTGGAGCGATCAGTGGCTCCTGGCTGGCCAATCTCATGTTCGATCGCCGGGTCTTCGAGATCGCGACCAAAGATCGCATCACCACCGGGCATCTCATCGGCGAAGTCGTGGCCACCGCAGGATTGATCGCGCTGATCTTCGCGCTGGCCCGTACCGGCCGCGCCGGAATGTCAGCTGCGGCCGTCGGCGCCTACATCGGCGCGGCGTACTGGTTCACCAGCTCGACCTCGTTCGCCAATCCCGCTGTCACGATTGGGCGGATCTTCTCCGACACTTTCGCCGGCATCGCACCGAGCTCAGCGCCAGGATTCATCGCGGCCCAAATCGTCGGTGCTCTAATCGGTTTGGCCCTGATCGCCACCCTGTACCCCGACATCGCCGCCGACGCCGATGACGTCGTCGTCCCCCATCCCCACGCCGACAGACACCCCAGCGACCCCGCTTAACCCAGCACCACCGGTATCCAACCGGCGGTACCCAAACCCAATCCCAACGCCTTTCGAGGAGCCCCGTCATGGCATCTCGCCATATCGTCGCGGTCGGCGGCAGCGATGCCGGCATCAGTGCGGCACTGCGCATCCGCGAACTCGACCCCGCCACCGCGGTCACCGTCGTCGTCGCCGACGCCTACCCCAACTTCTCCATCTGCGGCATCCCTTACTTCGTCTCCGGTGAAGTCACCCACTGGACCAACCTTGCCCACCGCACCGCAGCCGACCTGGCCGCCACCGGCATGCACGTTCTCACCGATACCCGCGCCACCCGCATCAATGTCGACGCCCACACCCTCGACGTGCTCGGCCCAGACCGCACCCCCGACCAGCTCGCCTACGACGCCCTGATCGTGGGCACCGGCGCCGTCAGTGCCCGCCCACCCATCACCGGACTCAGCGGACCCGACGCGCTCGGCCCTGAGCACGGCGTGCACCTTCTGCACTCCATGGGCGACACCTTCGCCGTCATGGACTCACTACAGCAACGCAATCCGGCCACTGCGGTCATCATCGGCGCCGGCTACATCGGCCTGGAGATGGCGGAAGCACTCACCATGCGCGGCGTTGCCGTCACCCAGATCGAAGCCCTGCCCGAAGTGCTGCCGACCGTCGACCCCGAACTCGGCGCCCTGGTCCACGCCGAGCTCGAGCGCCACGGTGTCGAGGTCCTCACCAACACCGCCGTCACCGCCATTAAGCGGACCGACAACGGCGCCTTGACCGTCGCCGCTCAGTATGACGGCGCACCATTAACCCGCACAGTTGATTTCGTCCTCGTCGTGGTCGGCGTGCGACCCGACACCGAACTGGCCACCGACGCCGGCGCCGAACTCGGCGTCAAAGGCGCCATCGCTGTCGATGACACCATGCGCACTAATCTGACTGACGTTTTCGCGGCCGGAGACTGCGTGCACACCCACCACCGAATGGTGGGCCTCACCTGGCTACCCCTTGGCACCACCGCGCACAAACAGGGCCGCGTCGCTGGTGAAAACGCCATCGGCGGGCGGGCGCGCTTCGCCGGGAGCCTCGGCACTCAAGTCGTCAAGGTTTTCGACCTCGTCGCCGCCCGCACCGGCCTACGCGAACACGAAGCCCTGGCGGCACAACGAGGTTGGCAGCCGGTCAGCACCACCGCCACTCCCGACGACCACAAGGCCTACTACCCCGGAGCAACACCCATCCACATCCGCATCACCGGCGACGACACCACCGGCACGCTGCTCGGCGCACAACTCATCGGCCACCGCAGCGCCGAAGTATCCAAACGTGTCGACACCTACGCCGCCGCCCTGTTCCACCACATGACCGTCGACGCGCTCAGCGAACTCGACCTGTCCTACACCCCGCCTCTCGGTTCACCATGGGACGCCACCCAGATGGCCGCCCAAGCCTGGGTACGCGAACACCAACTCGCCCAACGGCAAGAGAATTTCGCGGGGTAGGTCAACAGTCAGTCATCGAGCGCGTCGTTTGAGTGGCTTTCGATCTGTTTCCGCGATGGCGCGCAGCGCATCGAGGACGCGCTGCGCTGTCGGCAGGTCGAGTCGGCACGCGTCGCCGATCGGCACGTCTGCCTCCTGACGCATCACGTCAATACCCTCGACAAGTACAGTCGGCGACGGATAGCGACCGATGTGGTCAACGATCGGCGCGGTGATGCCCAGCTTGGCAAGGCGGTCGTTGAGGAGCGTTCGGGCGGCGTCGGCATTCGGGCATCCGGGTGCCGTGAATAGTTCGATCCGCATCAGACTCAGTCCTGATTGGAGGGCGCCGTTGCTACGACAACGGCCTCGACATCTTGCTGGCTCCCACCAGACCAGTATCAACCCTGCAACAGAACGCCATGACGAGCTCACTCCACACCCGAGACTGGCAGCGGGTTTCCCGCGGGAGTCTTGGAGTCAGGCTCACATTCGGCTGAGTGTTAGCTGCTTCCGATGGTGATCGTAGTGCTGGCCCGGATAGCCATAGACGTCCGCGAGCGTCATGTAGCCCCGGAAATAGGGGTCCCAACCGGGTGGGTAATGCATTCCGCGGCCGAACGCGCCGTCATCCGCGCTGGCGAGCGACCGCCGTAGCTTGCCGATTTCGCGGTCCATCTTCTTGCCCATTCGGCTTCGGTTGTAAACCAGTGCTGCCGTGCAGGATCCGTAGTAGTTGATTGCGTGAAACGGTCGAGTGGCAGCGTCGAGCATGCGCGCAAAGCCACGGCTGACCCGGTCGGGCAGCCGCCCGAATAAGCGCACGAGAAACAGGAGCCGCCGCACGACCATGTAGCCGAACACCATGTGGAACAACAGCTGTTCGTTGGTCCAGCGAGTGCCCTGAGTGGGTCTGTTCCAGTCATCATCCGCAACGGCCAACAGATGCCGGAAGTCGCTACGGGCACGTTCCAGATCTGCGGCAAGTGCTGCCCGATCGGTGAGGGATTCCGCCATTTAGTCCACCTCGAGGCGTAGCTGGCTTGGACATCGTGAAGGGATCGGTCGGCAAGGTAGCGGTGACGAATTCGGGCATCGCGACCGCGATCTTGTCTGGCAGGCGCCCCAGCGCCCCGAATCGCGGCTGGCGACCGCTGGACCGACCACCGCGATGTGCCCGCAATTGTGTGCGGCTAGATCGTAGCGTTGGGCCACTGTCGTGGCAGGTTGAAGACAGTCGGCGCGGTATCTGTGGCCTCACGAGTCGCTAGTCTGTTCTCATCGTCAACGTAGCGCGTTCGGAAGGGATCAAGGTTGGGCAACAATACGGATGCCCACGGATTGAGCCACAGCTCAGGCAATTTCGAGGCCACACGATAGGAGCTTAGGGTGTTGCCGAACAGTACCCCGGATATGCGCGTGCCACGTGGATCAAAGTCAGGACGCCAATAGCCATCTGGGACGCGTACTGATCTAATCGATTCGGGCACAACAGATCCCGTTGTATTATCCATGAACCATTCAACGTGTGCGCTGCCAAAAAGCACGTTCACCAGATCATCTTCGTCGACCTGGTTCCACAGTTGCATTGCGACGACAACCGGTTTTTCGAGCGGACCGTCCAGCGAGCTGTACTTGTTGCCGCCCTTCTCGTTTAACTTGGTTCGTATTCTTTGAATGTCGTGACTGAAATTTGCCGCTGATGTCGCGGGTATAGCGATCAGGCGCCTGCCCTTTCGCCGAGACTCCGCTTGTACAGGTGTCGCCAGGTATGCGATGGTCCAATCACCGCACTCGTGGTTCCACCGCCACCGCGGGGAACTCATATAGCCAATCCCGTTCGATTCCCAGTCTGCGCGCGCTTCAGCCCAATCCAAACGAGCGAGCCACTGCTCGAGTGGGTCAACGATTTCTCTTCGGCGTGGCCAGCCTGTCGGGGCTACGCGTGGGAATTCGATATCCACCATAAAGTCGGGGTTTTGGGCGCTGTCTATGAAGTCCTGCACCCACGCTTGCCCGTGCGGGTTCATATTGTAGTCACCGTTGAATACGGTCGTGGCTTCGACGTAAAGGCTTTCGGTGCCGCGGGTGACAAGGAAGTCGGGTCGCTCTTCCCGGCGTGGTAACTGCGGGTGGACCGCTACTTCGTAGCCGAGGCGGACAAAGAGCTGGTGCACATATAGTTCCCACCACGCCGGTAGGTGCTGCTCGTCCTCTTTTCTGCGAAAACGGCGTAGCAGATCGCGGCTAGGGTCATCAAACTCCGCGTACCAACGCTCCGCTTCGCGTCTAACGTTGTCCCATTCTGGGCCGGCGCGGCGGTTCAGGAAGCCGTATTGGCTCTCGGCCCATTTCTTGTGGCCGTAGTCCTCGCGGTCGCGGTCGTCAAACAACGTGGTTGGCGTCGGCTTTTTCCTGGCCACGCGCCAACAGTACGACCGAAGGCCGCTAACAGGCGGGCGGGTACATCCCATAGACGCCCGTAGTCGACTACTTGACAGCGCCCTCACAGGATTCGTCGAAGACCGCGTCTGGACCCATCGCGACATCGCCGCACTACTGGACTGAGTCCTTTGTCCTATTGACGAGCCCCTACTCTCGCCGCAACCTAATCAATGTGGCCGCCTTGACCGAGCAGCAGATGCTTGACCAGTTGACTCAAAGGCTGGTCGGGGCGCACCCCGGCATTGAGCCGGACCGACGGCAGCCCGATCGCTGCGGCGCGCGATCCCGCGCTGAGCCTGGTGAAGCTCGTCCCGCTCTCGCACTTCATGCGATACGACCTGCCCGCCCTCAAACACTCGTTCCTGGACGAGAACGGCGCTCCCCTGCCCGCATGAGGCACCTATGCAGGATCGGCGAAAGCCGGCTATGGCTCGGCGAGAATTGAATCTGGTTAGGCCGCCACCTGATTGGTGAGTGCGCGATCTTCGATGAGGGCCTGGTAAACGACGCGGGCCAGGCGGCGTTTGAGCGAGCGGATGGCTTGGGATTTCGTGTCGCCCTCAGCGACGCGCCGTTCGACATAGTCGCGACCGGGGCAGTCTTTCAACCGAATTTGAACGACCGCAATGCGGTGAAGAGCGCTGTTGAGTTGCCTGTTTCCGCGGCGGCTTGGTTGAAGTCGACGCCCGGTCGGGGTTTGTCCCCCGGACCAGTTCGGTGTTGGTGCGGCGCCGACGTAACGGGCGAAAGCGGCTTCGCTTTTGAATCGCTCAACGCCGGCGGTTTCGGCGACGATCTTGGCCGCAGACAGCGGCCCTACCCCGGGCTTGGCCAACAGCCGCGGCGCCACCTGATTGATCAGGTGGGTGAGTCGCTCGGTTAGGGCCACGATCTGGGCGGTCAGCCGGTCGATGTCGTCGAGCTCGGCGCGCGCCAGCTCGGCGATCAGTCCGGTGTGCTGCGCTAGCCAGGTGTGCAGGTCGGCACGTACTTTGGCGCGGTCCCAGTTGGTGGGGTTGACGTGGGTTGGGTCTAGGGCGTGGACGCGGTCGAGCAGGCGGCTGATCATCCCGCGCCGGATGGTGACCAGGTCGTCGCGTCGGTCTACCAACAACTTGAGACTGAATGACGTTTCGTCGTGGGCCGCACGCGGTAGGTCCGGTTCGCGCAGGACAGCTCGAGCGACAGCTAACGCGTCGATCGGATCGGATTTCCCCGGTTCGCGTGAGGACGCACGTGAGCGGCTCATCAGGTGCGGAGGGACTCGCACCACGATCTGATTGGCCGCCATCAAGTCACGCTCAAGTCGAGCTGTCATGGAGCGGCAATCCTCGATACCCCACACCAGATCCACTCCGAATTGCACACGCGCCCAGCTCAATGCGGCGGCGTGTCCGATGCTGGTGCTGGGTACGGTCTTGGCGGCGAGTTTCTTGCCGACGGCGTCGACGGCGACGACGGTGTGGCTTCGTTTGTGGGCGTCAACGCCCAGTGTCACTGTGGGCATGGTTGTTCTCCGCGGTGTCGAGTGGCGATCGTCAAGCGCGCCCGGGCCGGCAACGTCCATGGCCGTCAACTGTTTAGGGAGATCCCGCCGCAGCGACACGAAGGCAATAGAGCCAGGCCCGGGTGCGTCTGACGGGCCAGCCGCAACGCTGGCCGTATTGTGCTGTCCCGTAACGCCCGAGGTCGGCAGTCCCACTGAAAGCCAACCCAAAAAGCAGGTGGCACGAATTCTAAACAGCCAGGCCACGAACTCAACGGAACATCACTGAGTGTAAGTGATGACTGTCAATCGGTCTTGGTGAACAAGGGGACTGATGGTTAGACACTGACGGACGAACACTGTTGTTCCCCACGGGACCTCGCGGTCCGCCAACCGATTGGATCCCGGTGTTTGGACGAGGCGAGATAAGGCAGACTGAGGGTTCGGCACACGGGTGGAGGGGCTCGGATAGCAGGCCATCCGAGCCCCTCACCCCCTGGCCCTCGGGGAGAGATGAAACCAAGTAACTGCGAATGTATCCCTGCGATGGGCAGGTCGCAGGAAATTGACTGCTATCCAACATATTTCGGTAACCCGCTGGCATCAATTTAGCCGGGATGGGACGTTTGGAGGAGTCCGAGGGCGGCGACCAGCGAGCCGTAGGCGAACAGCGTCGAGATCACTAGGGTGGGTTCTATGGTGCTCTCCGGCTGGTGATCGGCGCAGCGTGACCGCCCTGCGCCGATGGTGGTCATCGAAATACTATGTGCATCAGGGTATTTCGCAGGGTATGGCCGGGTTGGCGGGTGTGTTTAGAGGCGTCCGCGCATCGCCGGCGCGCGTGCGCGGGCTCTGCCGAACGGGCAATCCGCCTGCGTCATCGATCATGAACGCATTCTTGCCGCTGCGACTGACAAAGCGGCCCGCCGCACGAGAGCTGCCGCTGAACGACGGCGCCTACCCCGCGGTGTCGTAGTTGGCGGATACGCTCGCGTCTATGAATACGCCACTCTCACCATGGGTCGCGCTGGTGGCAGTTGTCGCTGCTGCCGCACTGTTAGGAACTCACCAGAAGAGGCAATGGCCAGCGTCCTCCGGCGCGGCAGCCTTGACCAGCCTGGCCTCACTCTTTGCCGAGTTTCTGGTTATTGGCGCCATTTTCGACTGCGCACTACACAAGCCTGAATGGCTCGAAAATCTCGGGCTTTGGTCACCAATCTTCACCGCCTTCACCCTCACCGTCTGCGGCATCGGCGTCGGCATTCCCTGGGTCGTCGCTCAAACAAGTGATCGAACACCCTCGACCGAGAAACGATAACGGTCGCGGGAAGCGGCATGTCGCAGCTCGAGCGGCTGGACGCACGCCGGCGCCGACAGCGCTGTCGCGACCGGTCGCCTAGTCGAGGGCATTGGTCTGGGCACCGGTTTTGGCGTCCGCCATATCGAACACCTGTGCGATACTGCGCTATATGGGTGCATCGTGGTCCTGGTTCACCTCCGGGTTGGTACGACTGGCCGAGGGCCGCTGGATCTGCACCATGCTGATGCACTGCCCGCGCTGTGGACTCCGCTGGTCCGACGACGGTCTCACCCCCATTCGCGGCCAGTCCTACAGCGGCCGCAGCACCCCGCCAACGAGACAGTGGACCATGGCGACATGTAGCCGGACGTGCGAGGAATGCGGACACACCGTCTACCGCCGCCTGGACGACGAACCGAACACCGCGGTCGGTCAGGCATACGGCAGTCGCTACTTACGCGGTGCGTATCGTCCTCCCCGCAGCAGTGGCGCCCCGCCCTGGTGAAGGAACGACTGCTTGAGTTCGTCGAGGCTGTAACCGAGGCAGTGTGACAACGGCACGAGGGCCGACAGGTTGGCATGGTCGCCAGGTGTGGCGGCAACCGGCGAATCGCGCCGAAACAGGGTCCGCGAGCCGTTCACGCCCTCGCCCAGGTGATAGTGGGGCGCGATATCCGCCGGCCCAGACGGAAATTCCAGGTACGGCAAGTCCAGATCATCGCGCACATCATCCCCAACAACGGTGAACACAAAGCACTCCATCACCGTGGCATCGGCCGCGTACAGTATCCGCTCCCCCGGCCCGTCATCGACCAGCTCGATCATCTCCACCCGACCGCCCGGGGCGCCCCGAAATCCGTAGCCAGGCTCCCCCGGGCGGCGAAGCACCGCCGCGGCGACGTCCCACCTGTAGCGAGCCAGCTGGGCCCACCCCAGGCACTCTGGCGAGAGGTCGAACTGGGTTGGCGGCACGTCGCCAACGATAATGCTCGCACCACGCCTCCAAAAATATTGGTGCGGTGCAGTCGTGGCGATCACGAGCTACTCACCTTGCTCGAAAATGACGCCTTGGCGCGGCGCTAACCAGGCATCGACCGCACTACCGTGAACCCTACGCAGCACCAACCGAAGGGACACGATGACGATGGCGGCCACCAACCGGCCCTACATGTTCGAGCTGGCCGCCCTTGTCGTCAATGGCCAGGATCTCGATGGGGTGCGAAAAGCCGCTCAGGCCAACGGCGTCGACGCCGCCGACCTGGACCGAGCGATCGCCATTGTGCGGGTCCTGCAGCAGGGCGGCGAAGACCCCGACGACTTCGTACTGCATGAATACATTCTCGACGGGTGGTTGCAGGGCTACCTACCGCTGAACGTCCAGGCTGACGACCCGACCCTGCATACCTGGCACCTGGGCCAGCTCGCCGAAGCGCACTACAGCGGGCGGTCATGACCCACGCCGAGCGGCTACTGTCGCGTGCCCGCGCCGTGGCCGTGCTGGGTTGCGCGGTGTCCGCGATCACCCTGCTTGCTCCGGCCTGTTCGCCCTCGCACGCTGACACCGACATCGCCACGACAGCCACCGTGCTACGTGTGGTCGACGGCGATACCGTGGACGTCGTGGACGACACCCGAGGTCGCCTGCGTATCAGAATAAATGGGATCGACAGCCCCGAGGTGCATAAGCCCGGATACAGCGTCGGATGCTGGGGTCCGCAGGCCACCGACTTCGCCCGTACCACCCTCACAGGGCAACGGGTGGCCATCGTGAGTGATCCAAGTCAAGACGCCCACGATCGCTACGCCCGCACCCTTGCATACCTGGATCGCCCTGGCGGCTGGGACTTCTCGATTGAGGCGGCTCGGGCCGGCGCGGCCCGTAGCTACATCTACGAGCACCATCCCGCGGCCCGCACCCCGCAAATCGAAGCCGCCGAAAGTGAAGCCCGCCAAGCCGAACGCGGATTGTGGGGGCCGCCTTGCAACGGGCGCACCGAGTCTGTGCCAGTGAAATGATCCGGGACTCGGTACGGCACGACTACGCTGTCGCTCCAGGCATTTGCCGATTGGCTTGAGCGGCAGTCTGACTGGTCATCTGTCTGGACGAACTCGCCAAAGATGTTTTTGTCCAGATCGAGGTATTTCGGGCGAACCCCAACCTATGGGAGACGCCTCCCGCAGGTGCGCTCGAATCCGGACGGCGTATTCCGGACGGCGGCAACAGACAACAGCTAGATTGACACGCCTTCGGCGTGACTGATAACGCCGTTGTTTTGCCTTCTGGCCCACTCATTTTGTGGCCGCGTCTTGGCCGCGGAAGGCCGTCGGCCTCCGCTGCGCTCCGGGCCCTGCGGGCTCGCAGAACTTTTCCCAAGCGTGTTCGCTGCGCTCACGGGAAAACTTCTGCGCCCGAGACCTTCCCGCTCACCTGCGCCGCTGGCCACCAATTCGTTTTCGCCAGACGGCAAAAGAACGGGCGGCCCGACGCGGGGTGCCCACATTAGCGAGGAAGGTCACCAACCATGTCAACCACCACCGACACCACCACCGAGCAGGTCGCCGGGTCGGTCGAGTACATCGACCCCCAGGCCCTGGAGTTTGAAGATAACGTCCGCGATCAGGTCGAGCTGGACAAGGAATTCCTGGCCAGCCTTCGCGAGCTCGGCGTGATTGTCCCCATTATCGCCGTGCGCGACACCGAGGGCCGCACGCTGGTCCGCGAAGGACAGTGCCGCACCCTCGGAGCCCGCGAGGTCGGCCTGAGTAGCGTGCCGGTGTATGTCCTGCCCACCGGGGCCTCCGACGACGACACCGCCACCGCCGAGCGGATCGTGCAGCAGGTAGTCGCCAACGATCGGCGCTATGACCTGAAAAAGTCCCAGCGGGCACGCGCCATCCAGCAGTTGCTCGACACCGGAATGTCGGCCACCAAGGTCGCCAAGAAGCTCTCGATGCGCCGCGAAGACGTGAAAGCCGCTGGCGCAGTCTCGAAATCGGCGACGGCCCTCGACGCGCTCGACGGCGGGCAGCTCGACTTCACCCAGGCCGAAGTGCTGGCCGAGTTCCAAGACGATGAGGATGCCGTCCAGCGGCTGCTGCGTGCGGCCCACTACGGGGGCTCTCACTTCGAGCATGCCGTGTCATCTCTGCGCTCGGCGCGCGAAATCAATGCGCTCATCGCCGTTGCGGAAAAGGAATACACCGAACCGGGTTACACCATTCTGGAAGACCGCCCGCGCTGGTCGGACCTGTCCGCCGTGGGGCTCGAGTACCTGCGCACCAGCGACGATGAACAGCTGCCCGATGATGTCGAGAAGAAGCCCGAGCACTGGGCGGTCTACCTGACCGACGACTGCGTCTACGTCGACAAGACGACAGGCGACGAGGTCGCAGAGGGCGATATCGACTGGGACACCGAGAACGACGACGACGCCGAACCCGCCGAGGGACTGTGCCATGCCTCGACCATCACCGAAAAGACCGTCATCGTCCCCGAGTGGTACTGCCTGGACTACGCGGCAGCCGGTCTCGCGCTGGCACCATCCCTGCGGAATGTCGCGGCACGCCAAGCCGGGTCAACGATCGACAGCGACGACGACAGCCCCGAGGCCATCGCCGAGAGGGAGGCCGCGCAACAGGCTGCCGAGCGCCGCGAGCGACGCAAGGTGCTGGTGCTCAACCGCCTCGCCGATGCTGCCGAGAGCGTTCGACGCGACTACGTGACCAAGCTGCTGGCCCGCAAGACCGCACCCAAGGGCGCGGCCACCTTCGTGGCGCACTGCCTGACCCGCGATCCCTACATCCTCAGTCAGAACCACGGCTCGGGCCTCACCGCCGAGCTGCTGGGCGTCAAGGATGAGCGGGCCGTGCGCGCCATGGTCAACGACTTCTCGACCAACATCGACGCCCGCGCACAGGTGATCAGCCTGGCCGTGGTCCTCGGTGCGCTGGAGGCCCGCACCGACAAGAGCGTCTGGCGCAACGCCCGCACGGGCATCACCGGCACCGCGTCCTACATCGCGTCCACCGTGGGCTCCGACGCGTACCTGCAGTTCCTCATCGACAGCGGCTACCAGCCCAGCGACATCGAAAAGGTCATCGTCGGCCAACGCACCGCCGATGACGTCTACGACGAAGCCACGCAGGAGAGCTGACCACACGCGGTGGTGGGGGCGCGCCGCCGCCCCACCACCCACAGCTCCCGATGTAACCCCCGCGCAACACCATTCACGATCTGGAGATGGTCGCTCGCGGCGGGCCGACGACGGAAGGTACCGGCGTGAGCTTCTCGCACATTCCAGCGTTGACCGGAAAGAACCTTCGCGCAAGGCCGCGGGACCGCCGTAAACGGCTCGAAAAGTTTCCTCCGAATGGCATTCAATCGCCGCTATTGCGGAAAGGAAACTTTTCGCCCGGACCTATGCACTGCGGTCGCTTTTCCGGTCGCTGATAATGCGTCGAGAAGCGCTAAAAGAATGGTCAGCAGAATGACACGAAACGACCGGTTCGGGCTGTTCGTGACTTGCTTGGTATGCGGTTCGACCTGCGATGACCGGCTGTATCACAACATCGGTAAAAAGCGGTACAAGACGCGCCGAAATTGGTCCGAATTCTTTTGCAGAAGCGTTGCTATGGGCGAAAACCGAATATAAAATGGACATATCATCACCACTGAAAAGGAGCCGATCATGAGCACCGTTACCGTTTACACCAAGCCCGCCTGCGTGCAGTGCAACGCGGTTTTCAAAATGCTCGACAAGGAAGGCATTTCGTACGAGAAAATCGATCTGACCGTCGATGACGAGGCTCGCGATTACGTCATGTCCCTCGGCTACCTGCAGGCGCCCGTGGTGTACGCCGGGCCCAACGAGCACTTCTCGGGTTTCCGCCCCGACCGGCTCAAGGCCCTCAAAAGCCTGACCGCCGCCTGACCTCCATCCACGCCCAAGAAGCCGCCATGTATCAGCTCACGATCGCCACCGACGAGGGTGTGCACACCACGTGCCACGCCGAACCCGAACAGGCCAGCCGGGCACTGCTCGACTACGCGATCGAGGCTGACATCTATCTGCTCGGTGATGACCGCACCGAGGGCCAGGCAAGCAGCGCAACGGATCTGACTGTCGTCACCCTGCTGCGGCTCGACCCGCCTGCCGGCCACCAACCCCGGTGCGTGGGCACCGCCACGATCACTGCGACGGCACCCGTCGCCCCAACCACCAACATCCTGACGGGAGCTGCCGCATCATGACCGCCGCCCTTCGCCACACCCTGCATCTGATCTCCCCCGCCGACTCGCTGGCCGAGACCTCTGAGCAAGCCGACACCTTCCTCGCTGAAAGCGTTGTGGAGCAATGGCAGCCGGAACACCAGTTCATCGGCGCGCTGCTCTACCTGTCGGTTGATGAAGCGCGGCCGCTGCTCGATCTCGTGCCTGATGCCGCGATCGCCAAGCCCGTCGCCCGCTGGGCCTACGAGTTGATCCGCCGCCTGGTCGACGACGGGGACAAGCCCGATCCGGTCAGCGTCCTGGCCGCCGGTAAGCGTCATCCCGCCCGGCACGCGCTGTGCCCTGACCAGCCGCCCACCGAGAAGCGATACAAGGACTTGGCGCTCTACCTCGTCGATGCCTACACCCAGAACATCTACGCCGCAGTGGCGAGCAGCCTGGCACGCCAGGTCCTCGACGATGCATACCGCCGTGCCTTCCGCTCGCTCGGCCTGCGCATGCAGCAGCTCGCCGAAATTG
Organism: Mycolicibacterium crocinum; assembly: GCF_022370635.2. The sequence goes on from NZ_CP092363.2 coordinate 169,595, forward strand.
ACATCGACCGCGGTGAGCTGACCGAGCAGTTCGGCCTCATCCGCGAAGAACTCGCCGACCTGTGGCGTCGCGGGGAAGCCGCCGCCAAGCTGTCCGCCGGCAGTGCCCGATGATCACGCGCCGCACCCTGCTGTCCGCCGGGACCGTCGACCAGAAGGCTGGCGCCGCCGCCGCCGGCCGCAGCCAGCACCAAGGCCATTCGGCAGTTCTGGCCGCCGCCTGGATAGAAACACTGAACAACCGCGCTGAACGCAACGCCGAACGGCATCTTCGCCCGGCCTGACCACCAGGTCACCGCACGCATCTCCGGAATTGCTCACCATGAAACCGACCACGGTTGTCACGACCGCCATCGCCGCGGCCGCTTCCTTGCTCGTCCAGGCCCCCGCCGCGCCCGCCACGCCAACAACGATCAGCCCCGGCGACCGCATCGACTACGTGACCGGCGACGGCTCAGCATCCTTTTGCACCACCGGATACGTCTACACCGGCACCAACGGCCACGCGTACGCCATCACCGCAGGGCACTGCCAAACCGATGAATCGGGTCGCGTCGTGCAGGAAAGTTCGGGTGCCACAGGACGATTCGTCAACACCGTGGTCGCACCACCACGCTCAGGCGGACCCGACTACGGCCTGATCGACTTCGGGCCGCGCGTGACTACCCGACCCGGAGCCGACGTCATTGCCTTCGCGGCCGGCGGACCAACCCCGATCATCGAGATTGGCCAGGCCGTCTGCCATCTCGGAGTCTCTAGCGGCCGGCACTGCGGCACCGTCGCATACAGCTACGGTGACGATCAGTTCATAACCACCGGCATGCCCGCCAGCGTTCCCGGCGATTCCGGTGGCCCTGTCTGGGTGACCGACGACGATGGTCAGGCCCACATCATCGGGATCTGGCTGGGCGAGAAGACCAGCGCCGACAGCAGCCGGCGCTACGGCCGCTTCGCGAGCTTGCGCGCCGCGCTGGACATCCTCACCTGAGCGGTCACAACTCCACGGGCGCGGCCGGCCACACCAGGTCGACACACGCCCCGGATCCGGCCGTGGCGCCGTCGACCAACCACGCCAGACACCGTGGCGCCGCCACCCCGCCGCCCTCGACGAGCGCGCGCACCAGTTCCGATTCCATGAGCCCAGTATGACCGCCGCGGCCCGCTCCGTGCGGTGCCCTCAGCGCTCCCGGCGATCCCCTGGCCGACGCCATCTCCCGCCGGCTGCAGTCGGAGATCGCGCCCGCGGCTTACCTGGCCGCCTTGGCGGCGGCCACCGTCCGTAGCCCCTCACTTTTAAGCCGTTAGCAGGGGTCGCAGCGTAATCGGCCGGGGGCCCGACCCGTCAACCCACGCCCGGCGCTGGTGCCGGCGGCGGAGGACATGTGCGGCCCTATCAGCTCGCTGCCGCTCGCGGGCCACACATCCGCCGGCACCACCCCCGGACTCTTCGGGGTTGACGGCCCACCCTCAGCCGATTCCCCCGCACCCCAGCGCTAACCGGCGCACTCAACACCACCCGAACGGAGAACAACCATGCGCATCAACCTGAGCTCCAACACCGACATCCTCGCCGTCACCCCGACGCTGTTCGGCTTCGTCCCCACCAACAGCATCGTCGCCATCCTCCTGGACAACATCGGAGATCGACGCACCGTCCACGTCAGCGCGCGCTACGACATCGTCGAACCCCTCGACGTCGCCGCCCAACTGGCCAACACCCTTCCCCTGCAACAACCCAACGGGGACATGCGCCTCGTCATCCTCATCGCCATCACCGACCCCGAGCATGACAAGCACGCCGGCGATCACCTCGACGCCGCCCAGCGCCACATCACCGCCCGCGGCGCCAGCATCCTCAAGCGTCTGCACACCCCGGCCGTCGACGCCGGGAACACCTGGACCGACGTCGACACCGGCGACACGGGAACCACCGTCGACTACCGCACCTCCGAGGTCGGCCTGCTGATGGCCGTCGAACACGGGCGCATCGTGCGCGCCACCCGCGATGACATCGCCGCCGAGTTCACCCCCACCGAACAGGCCCCAGCCCCCGACGTCGACACCGAGTCCGCCGAGTTCAGCACCCAGATCGTCCGCGACATGGCCACCGCGTTCGAGGACCCCACCACCCTCACACCGCAACTGGCCGCCAACGCCGGCCTGCTCATCACCGCGAATACCACCCACCGTGACGCTCTGCTCATCGCCAGCACCGAGCACCCCCAAAGCGGTGCCACCGTCTGGACTCACCTGGCACGCCAGCTACGCGGCCGCGCCCGCATTGAAGCACTCGCCCTAGCAGCCGCCTGTTTCTATTGCAGCGACGACGCCGTGCGCGCCGCCATCGCACTCGAGGCCGCGCGCCACACCGCAGCCGACGCCGGACTACCCGACACCACGCTGGTCACCCTGCTCGACACCGCGGTCCAGGCCGCAGTCCCGCCGGCCAAGCTCCGCCAGGTTTTCGCCCAACTCGCCGCCAAGCCGCCCACCGAGTAACCAGCCCGCACGACCCCACCGTGGCCGGCCGCCTCACACCCGAGGTGGCCGGCCACACCCATTCACCCACCACCCATCCAAAAAGGACCACATCAATGACCAACCCCGAACCCACCCACCGCCGCGACGGACACACCCCGCGCTACTCATACGAACCGGACGGCACCCACTACATCGAACAAAGCCTGAGGGTCTATTTGCGTTTGTCCGACGACCGCACGCGCTGGATCGTCGATGCCGCCACCGTCGACGGATGCGCCCTCGACAGCGCCGCCAGCGACGAATGCGCCACCAACGACGAATGCGCCTGCGGCACCGCCGAATGCGACGCCATCCTCGCCGCCGCCGACCAGCTCCCACTGCCCAACGGCGAGGAACTCGCACAACTCATCCTCGACGCCCTACGCCGCACTAACGCGCCACCGTGGGGCCTCGTCGAGCACGCAGCACCGAGTGGTCGGCGAGGCCCCCCTTTTTCTTCCGGCCACCGGCTGCCTCGACGCCGGCGCACCAGGTGCGACCGACGGACAGCCCACCCTTCGGGCGGACTCCCTGGCGCCACTCACCTACCACCCGTCAGCAGGTCGCGAACCGTAATCGGCCGGGGGCCCGACCCGTCAAGGGACGTCCAGCGCTGGTGCCAGGCGGCCGAGGACATGTGCGGCCCTATCAGCTCGCTGCCGCTCGCGGGCCACACATCCGCCGGCACCACCCCCGGACTCTTCGCCCTTGACAGCCCACCCCCACCCGATTCCCCCGCACCCAGCGCCGACCGGTGCACCCAATTCCGATCCGAACGGAGAACAACCATGAGCACCCATCTCAATCACTTCTGGGCCAACGTCGATGCCGCCCTGGACCGCTGCGCCAGCGCCACCACCGTGCAGGACGTCATCACCATCCTCAACGAGCACTTCGAACCCGAGGGGGGCAACGCCGACGCCTTCTTCGGCGGCTCCGGCGGCGACACGCAGCTCTTGGACAAACTGCACTGGGACCGAACCGAACGCACTTGGAAGATCGTGCGCTACGACGCCGCCTACTACTGGTGCCTTGCCGACACCAACGGGGATCTCCTCACCTACATCGAAGGAGACGTCTACCGCGGCAACACCATGACCGACTGACACCCGATCGTGGGCGCGCCCCGACAGCCACCAGGCGAGCCGGGGCGCCCTCCGAGTTCCGGCCGCCCCCTTTGTCTTCCGGCCGCCGGCCGCGTAGACGTCGGCGCACTAGGTGCGACCGACGGACAGCCCACCCTTCGGGCGGGCTCCCTGGCGCCACTCACCTCTTGCCGTTAGCAGGGGTCGCAGCGTAATCGGCCGGGGGCCCGACCCGTCAACCCACGCCCGGCGCTGGTGCCGGCGGCGGAGGACATGTGCGGCCCTATCAGCTCGCTGCCGCTCGCGGGCCACACATCCGCCGGCACCACCCCCGGACTCTTCGGGGTTGACGGCCCACCCTCAGCCGATTCCCCCGCACCCCAGCGCTAACCGGCGCACTCAACACCTTCTGAAACGGAGAACAACCATGACCGAGAACAACTTCGACCTCGCCGCCGCCCTCCTGTCGGACGCGGCCGACCTCATCGGCCACGCACCGCACGGAACGCACACCCTCGACGACCACGCCTACGGCGCACTACAACTCGTCGCCACCACCGACACCACCCGCCAGATCGTCCTCTGGGCAGCCGACAACGATCGCGTCCTGGCCGCCGTCGAAGCGACCTCCGACGCCGCCACCGAGCAGAACTCCACGCGCATCATCGCTTTCCGCGCCGACGGACTGATGTTCGCCGGACGGGACAACCACACCTTCGCCGCCCACGGCCGCCACACCTACGTCCTGGCCGCCACCGTCGGAGCCGACACCTGGCAGCTCACCATCGACGCCGACACCACCACCCTGACCGACACCGACCTGGACACCGCGCTGAGCCTCATCGAGCGCTTCGAACACCCCACCTACGCCGCCGGGTAACAGCGGCCCCTACGCCGCACGCGCGGCCGGTACCCACCCGGTGCCGGCCGCGCCGCGGGATGCGATCACATCCTCACCACCGGCATGCGCCGGCACACCCACGTTCACCACAGCGTCGGGTGCCCCACAGCCAACGCATCGGCAACCGCTTCGGCCTCCCACCCATGGCGTACCGCCTCGCGCAGCGCCACCGAGCGTTCCTTGCGCGCCAGCAGGCCCGCGTTCCCGCGCCGCACCGCCACCCGGCCGCCGCCGCGACCGGATCGACCCATCTGCTCCATGTTGTCGCGCTGCGTCCCGGCGTACACGTGCCGCGGCCGGCCGGTGTCGCCGGCCTCGCTCGGGCGCACACACAACGGCACATCGCAGCCATGCAGGGAGCGCTCCCACGGCTCCAACGGCTCACCCTTGCGGGCCAGCGCGAGCGCATACCGGTTGGACCGCAGCATGATCCGGCGACCCTCGCGGTACACCCAGAACCGGCCGTACCCGTCACCGCCGATCGCGCCGGTGAAAATCCAGCAGTCCGTGGCACCCGGGCCACGCACCACCGCGGCCTCGAACCGGGCGATCTCGTCGGCATCACGAACCGGGTCGACCACCAGCTGTAGTGGTTGCGAGCGCCGCCGATCTGTCCTCACCGTGCGTTCACGCTAACCCGTCGCCGGCCACGTCTGGTCCGGCGCGCCGACGACCGGCCCCGCTGGTGCCGCCATCGCCCTGCCCGCCGACGCGTCCGCGCCGTCGCGCACGCTCGAGCCTTCGGGTACCGCGCCGCCCTGGGGCTGCTCGTCGTTCGTGGCGTCGTCGGCGACGCTGGATTCGGCGAACCGGATCCACTCGCGCAGAGCTTTCTCGCCTACCCCGGTCAACCGGGCGATGTCGCGCAACGTCTCCCCGCGATCGCGCAACGCGATCACCGCCAGCCCGGCCGTGCGGCGATGCTCGGCACGCTTGCCGTCGGCCTGCTCTTTCAGCCCAGCGATTTTGGTGTCCAGCCATTCATCCACCGCGTCGAGCCGTTCCCGACTGGAGAAGAACACCGCCAGGTCCTCGGCATTGCGCGCGGCCCGTTCCAGCACTTCCTTCTGCGAGGCCTTCACCGCTTCGCGGGCGGCCCGCACCGCTGACTTCGATTTCGACACTTTGTTCGTCATGGCGCTCAACCTAAAACCGCCACCACCCCTACAGCACCGCCCCAACCACACCAGTGCCACAACGCCGCTTTTCACGACATCCGCACGCCAACCACCACATCAGCCCCCACCAACCGTCTACCGCACCACCATCCCCGCCCTCGCCTGCGACCTCCGGTCGCCTCTTTTAGCCCATCACACCTAGTGCATTCAGGTCACGAAACGATAACGGCACTGAGTGCAATAATTTGGGGCGGTGCTGTGCGCCGGTCGGCTCTTTAGCGTGTTCGGTGGTGATCGCGCGGTGATGGGCTTACATAAATTGACCGCCGGAGACGGGTACACCTACCTGCTCCGGCAGGTCGCCGTCGCCGACGGCACCGACCTGGGCCGGGCCAGCCTCACCGACTACTACTCCTCCAAAGGCGAGACCCCCGGCCGCTGGGTCGGCAGCGGCCTGGCCGCCCTGGGCCGACCGGTCAGCCGAGACCCCGATAACCCCCTCGTACAACGGCTTTGGGGGGTGCCCCAGGGCTCGGAAGTCACCGAAGAACAGATGAAGGCACTCTTCGGTGAAGGACTGCACCCCAACGCCACCACGATCACCGAACACCTCACCGGCATCGGAGTCTGGGTCGACGGCGCGCACGCCGCCGCCAAGCTCGGACGCCCATTCCGGTTGGGGGCCAACGAAAACGACTTCACCCGCCGACTACGCGGCGCCTACAGCAGTTACAACGACACCATCGGCCGCGCCACCAACGCCCCGCTCGACCCCGAAGTGCGCGCCGAAATCCGCACCACCGTGGCCGCGGACATGTTCGTCGAACGCTACGGCCGCGCCCACCTCGACGAGCGTGAACTGACCGGGTTCATCGCCCGCCTCTCGCGCCTGGACACCACCGCCGTCGCCGGCTACGACCTAACGTTCACCCCCGTGAAATCGGTGTCCGCGCTGTGGGCGCTGGCACCGCTGGAAGTGGCGAAAACCATCGAGGACTGCCACCACAAAGCGGTCGCTGACACCCTGGCGTTCCTCGAAGCCGAAGCTTGCTTCTCGCGCATGGGCACCAACGGTGTGGCCCAGGTCGACGCGGGCGGATTCATCGCCGCCGCCTTCGATCACCGTAATTCCCGCGCGGGGGACCCGAACCTGCACACCCACGTCGCGGTGAGCAACAAAGTGTGCGCGATCGGCCCCGATGGCATCCCCCGCTGGCTCGCTTTGGACGGCCAACCGCTCTACAAGGCCAAGGTGTCGGCGTCGGAGTTGTACAACACGTTGTGCGAGGCCAATCTGATCGCCGAACTCGGCGTCAGCTTCGCCAACGACACCCCCGAACCGGGCAAGCGCCCGGTCCGCGAAATCGTCGGCATGTCAGCCGAACTGATCGAGGTGTGGTCCTCGCGCCGCGCCGCCATCGAGCACCGTGTCGGGCAACTCGCCAAGGACTTTCAACAGGTCCACGGCCGTGAGCCCAGCTCGGTGGAAATGCTCACGTTGTCCCAGCAAGCGACGCTGGAAACCCGGGCCGCCAAGCACGAACCACGCTCGCTGGCAGAGCAGCGCCACCAGTGGCGGACCGAGGCCATCGAGGCCTTGGGAGGCCACCGCCACGTGGACGCGATGGTCGCCGCACTGACCTCCGGGCGGGCCCCGCGCGAACGCGCCCACGTCACCGAAGAGTGGGTCGCCGAGCAGGCCGCCAAGGTCATCACTACAGTCTCCGCGTCGCGGTCGACATGGCAGATCAACCACGTCCGCGCCGAAGTCTCACGGGTACTGCGTTACACCGACTGCCACGACACGCCACAGGTGGCGGAGCGCATCATCGCCGCCGCGTTAGGCACCCACAGCATCGCGTTGACGAGCGCCGCCGACACCGAAATGAACGAGCCCGACGTGCTGCGCCGCCGCGACGGCGCCAGCGTCTACACCCGCCACGACACCACCGTCTACACCAGCTCCGAGATCCTGGCCGCCGAACGCCGAATCCTGCACACCGCACGGCAGTTCGGTGGCCATGTCGTCGATGACGACAGCATTGGCATGGCGCTGTTGGAAGCCCACGCCCAGCACGGTGTGGAACTCAACGACGGCCAGCTGACCCTGCTGCGCGAGATGGCCACCTCCGGTGCCCGCATGCAGTTCGCGATCGCCCCCGCCGGCACCGGCAAGACCACCTCCATGGGCCCGCTGGCAGCCGCATGGGTCAACAGCGGAGGCAACGTCATCGGTCTCGCGCCGAGCGCGTCGGCGGCCGAAGTCTTGGCCGCCGACCTCGGCGCACCCACCGACACGATCGACAAACTGATGCACCTGGCCGGCCTCGGCGGAGGACCCCCGCCAGCAGCCGATGACCCCGCCCGCGCATGGTTCGACAGCATCGGACCGCAGACGCTGATCATCGTCGACGAAGTCGGTATGGCTTCCACCGCGGGCCTGGATGCGGTCACCGCCGTGGCGAATGCCACCGGCGCCAGTGTGCGTGGCATCGGTGATGACAAGCAGCTCGCCTCGGTATCTGCCGGCGGTGTGCTGCGCGAGATTGTGGCCGAGCACGGGGCCCTGACGCTCTCGGATGTCGTGCGGTTCACCGACCCCGTTATCGGGGCCGCCGAAGGCGCGGCCAGCCTCGCCCTGCGTGATGGCGACCCCACCGGGATCGCCTTCTACATCGACCACGGGCGCGTCCACGTCGGGGCTGAGCGGGCCGCCGCCGACATGGCCTACCAAGCGTGGTCGGATGCGGTCACAGCAGGCCGTGATGCGCTGCTCATCGCGCCCACCAACCCGATGGTCGCCGAACTCAACGAACGCGCCCGCCTCGACCGACTGCGCCGAGAACCGCACCCGGAGAACACCCGCACCGTCACCCTTTCCGATGGCTTGACCGCCAGCGTCGGGGACCGCATCCTGACCCGCGACAACGCCCGCTGGCTACGCCTGCCCACCGGTGGCTGGGTCAAAAACGGACAGCTCTGGATCATCAAAGACATCGACGATCAGGGCCGAATTTCGGTATCCCGACTCACCGGTGAGGACACCGAATCGGTGATCCGACTGCCCGCCCGCTACGTCGCCACCAACACCACCCTCGGCTACGCCCGCACCATCAACGGCGCCCAAGGGTGGACCGCCCGCCACGAATGCCACGTCGTCGGCAGCGACTCGATGACCCGCCAACAGCTCTACGTCGCGCTCACCCGCGGCAAGGCCGAAAACCACATCTACTTCTCCACCAGCGAGGCCGACCCGCACGCCATCCTCACCCCCAAAGCGACCCACCCGCCGACCGCGGTGGACATCCTCTCGGCCATCCTGCGGCGCGACGGCGCGCAGGTTTCCGCGCACGGCGTGCAGCGCGCCGAAGCCGACCCGTTCACCCGACTGGCGCGCGCGGCCGACATGTACACCGACGCCTTATCCAGTGCTGCTGAGCAGCTCGCCGGCACCGACACCATGGCCCGTATCGACGCCACCGCCACGGCCCTGCGTGCAGATATCACCAGCGCCGAAGCGTGGCCGGTGTTGCGGCGCAACCTGGCGCTGCTGGCCCTCGACGGCCACGATCCGCACGAAGCGCTCGCGCACGCCGCGCAGCGCCCACTGGGTAACGCCAGCGATCCCGCCGCGGTGCTGGATTGGCGGCTGCCCACCCCCGACAACTCTGCCCTCGATATCGTCGGCCCGCTGCGCTGGCTGCCGTCGATTCCCACCCCGCTGCAAGACGATTCGGCGTGGGCCCGCTACCTGTCCGCACGTGCGCACCTGGTCGAAGAGATCGCCGAGCAGATCCGCGAGCAGGCCCGCGCCTGGACCCCGGCCACCGCGCCGGTGTGGGCGCGTCCGCTGGCCGGGCAACGACCCGGACTGCTCGCCGAAATCGCCGTCTTCCGCGCCGCCCACGACGTCGACCCGGCCGACACCCGCATCACCGGACCCACCCAGCACGCCAACCGCTCCGCGTCCTTCCAGGCCCTGCTGCACCAGCCTCTCGACGCCGCCCTGATCGCCGGCGGTCACGGCGCCACGCGGTGGCGCACCCTGGCCGAGAACATCGACCCCAACATCACCGCCGACCCGTTCTGGCCGCGACTGGCCACCCATCTGGATCAAGCCGCCCGCGCCGGAGCTGACGTCTCCGCACTCGTCGACGAGGCGATGGCCCGCCACGGCGCACTACCCGACGAGCTACCCGCCGCCGCCTTGTGGTGGCGCCTGGCCGGCACCCTGGCCCCGGCAATGCTCGACACCGCCAACGAACGGCTCCGTCCCCCGTGGACGGCTGAGCTGCACCGCATCCTGGGCAGCGCCGCCGCCGAAACGATCACCGGTGACCCGGCCTGGCCCGCGCTGGTCGCTGCGGTCAACGCCTCGGACTGGCCGGCGGCCGACCTGCTCGCCGCGGCCGCGGAGTATCTGCTCGACGCGCTCACCGACGACGCGATCCGGCCCGACGAATACGCCCGCGTACTCACCTACCGCGTCGAGCTGCTCACCCATTACGCCGCCGACATCGACGCCGATATTCCGCACCCCGCCGAAGGCCTCGGACAATCGCTGCACGAGCCGCCGCACCACCCCCTCGACGTCGACCAGCACGGCGACCCGGGCCAGGACGACTACCTGGGTTACGACTCCGAATTCGAGGACAGTCTCGGGGATCTGGACTTCTACTCCCTGCTGACCGAACGCCCCTCGGTCACCCCGGACCTCGACATCGACATCATTGAGCTGCGGGCCCGCCGCGCGGACGCCAAGGCCCGCCTTCGTGCTCTGGCCGATGCGGTGCTTTCCGCGCGCGGCGGCCCGGCCGAGCAGGCCGCCGCCGCCGAGCTGATCGCGCTGCACCGCCGCCACGTCGAACAGCGTCCCTACCAACACGACGTGGCGCACGCCCACGCCGATTGGGTGGCCGTCGAATCGGCCTTCGAGGGCCAGCAGTACCGCATCACCCAGCTGGAAAGGCTCATTGCCCGCGCCGAGAGCGAAAACGACCAGGCCCTCGCACAGGCCTACCGCGAGCGTCGCGGCGATCTGGCCGCCGACGCCGCCGACCTCGGTGTGGCGGTCGTGCGGGCCCGCGCCGAACGCGACGCCGCCACCGCACGTCTGCACACAGCGGCCGGTGGACCTGAACGCGTGGTCACCGCCGAGGACATCGAAGCCCGCCGGACGATCTCCGTGCACGCCGACATCGCTGCACTCAACACCGCCCGGGCAGAGGCCCGCGACTTGGACAACCAGCTCAGCCGGGCTGAGGCGCGCACCGCCCGTAACTTCGCCGAGAACCCCGCACGTGAGCGTGAGCAGGCCCGCTGGGCATCGGTGACCACCGAACGCGATCTGATGGTGTTGCGTGCTGAGGTGGATTTCGTGGAGGCAGCTGGTGCCCGGTCCCCGGCCACGGTGTACCCGCCCCCGGCCGGCGACCGCACCTGGCAGGAGTTGGACGAACCGGCCCGTGCGGTGGTGGAGACGATCACCGCCAGCATGCAATCCGTGCACGTGCTCACCGTCGGCGCCGACGCCGACAAGCACGCCCCCCTGGCCGCGATCAGCGCCGCGGTCACCGGCCGCGGCAAGAACGTGCTCGCGATGCCGGCCACCGAAACCGCGACCGCGTTCGCCGAACACCACACCTACGCCGGACGCGCCACCGACCCGGCCACCACCCGGACGCGAATCGACAACGGGCAGTGGACCATTCCACCAGGCAACCTGCTCATCATCGACGACGCCGACCACCTCGACCCCGCCCAGCTGCGTTACTTCACCGAGCACGCCGGCCGCTCCAACACCAAACTGCTGCTCGTGCACACCCCCACCGAAAGCCGCACCCCCGCACACAGCCTCATCGACGCCCTGGCCGACAACCTGCCCTGGGCGCAGAAACTCGGCACCCCCGACACCGACCGGGCCACCGCACTCGACCGCGCCCACACCCACCTGACCGAGCACGAACCCGTCACCACCGAAGACCGCGACGCCGCCGAACTCCTCGCCCGCCGCGACACCCTGCGCGACACCTACCGCACCCAATTCAAACCCCGCCTACACACCCACGACCACAGCCGCGAACACACCCGCGACCACGGACTCGAACTCTAAAGCGGAATCTCGTGCGGCTGGGCACCGCAGAACGTCACACTGCTGCGGCACCATTCACCTATGGCTGAGCACCCAGAAGCCGCCAGCGACTCCACCGGTTGGGCCGATCCCGGCGACCCGCACTACTTTTGCCCGCATGATCGCCGCATCCGCCGCCAAGCGCGAAAAGATCATCGAGGACGTGGCCCGCAGCGCCGGTCCGCACGACGACATCGACTACCTGACGGACTACAGAAACCGGTGGACCACACGATCATGAGGAGCCCTGATATGCCCATCGACGCCCCAGATCGACACCTGAGAGGAACGTCGTGATGACCCCGGACGGCTCGCCGGCGGACCTCCCCTCTTCGCATAGCGGTTCTGTGGTCGCCGCCCTGACCGCCGCGACGTCCGCCGCCCAGGCTGCCGTTGAGCACGCCCAGACCGTGGCCGACCAGCTTCTCGGGCTCAGCGTGCTCTCTCTTCGCCAGCAGGGCTACAACGATCGGTTCATTGCCGACCGCCTGCGCGTGAGCACAGAGCGCATCCGTGAAGCCCCCCGAGCGGTGAGCATGTTGACGGAGCCAGCGGACGACCAACTGCGCGCCGACGTCAAGCAGCGGTGGGACCAGGCCCGGCAAGCGCTGACGTGGGTCCAAGAGGAACGAGCGCAATACAGCCGAGATATCGTGCGGCTCTACGACATTGACGCCGTCGAATCCCGACCGCTGTCGGTAGATGCGATGGACCTGCCCGCCGCTGAGTTCGTGAACAGAGAAACCAGCGAGAGATTCCTGGTCTACTCGCTCCAACGATGGAAAGGCGTACCCACCCGCACGCCGGGAGTGTGGAGTGGCCGGGGCTCGTTCACCTTGGACTTCTTGACACCGGCCGGTGAGCGCATGACCGTCCCCGCGCAGGACTGGTTGGGTCTAGACCCAACCGCTACGGAGTTCACCTCGGACGCGGGAAACAGCGGCAGCGATGAGGCTTTCGACAGAATCGTGGTCGCGTTCCGCCGCAGATACGGTGCCCTGCCTTGCCACGTCGAAGCCGCGGGTTTACAGCTGACCTATCGCCACTCCCAGTGACGTGGCCACCAGATCGGCATCCTGGCCGCGGTGATGGCGGTCTTGCAGGCCCCGATCGACGCCGTGGTGCGCATCGAGGACGACCAGCGCTTTCCCAGTGACTGGCGAGTCATGAAAGGGCTCACCCAGCCGCAGCTGGCCGCACGCCCAGCTGCCCACCGCGACGCGGTGCAACGGATCGAACGCGGGGAACACCACGCTGTCGGACGCCAACGCCCTCACCCTGTCTGGTCTGCTTGGCATCAGCCCACAGACCGATCGCGACGCCTACCATCGTGCCCGCCAACGCCCCCCGGGACGTCCTGCTGACCTGCTCTCTGCACTGTCGAATTCAGAGTCACTGCGCCACCGGGGTTTTAGAGTTCGAGTCCGTGGTCGCGGGTGTGTTCGCGGCTGTGGTCGTGGGTGTGTAGGCGGGGTTTGAATTGGGTGCGGTAGGTGTCGCGCAGGGTGTCGCGGCGGGCGAGGAGTTCGGCGGCGTCGCGGTCTTCGGTGGTGACGGGTTCGTGCTCGGTCAGGTGGGTGTGGGCGCGGTCGAGTGCGGTGGCCCGGTCGGTGTCGGGGGTGCCGAGTTTCTGCGCCCAGGGCAGGTTGTCGGCCAGGGCGTCGATGAGGCTGTGTGCGGGGGTGCGGCTTTCGGTGGGGGTGTGCACGAGCAGCAGTTTGGTGTTGGAGCGGCCGGCGTGCTCGGTGAAGTAACGCAGCTGGGCGGGGTCGAGGTGGTCGGCGTCGTCGATGATGAGCAGGTTGCCTGGTGGAATGGTCCACTGCCCGTTGTCGATTCGCGTCCGGGTGGTGGCCGGGTCGGTGGCGCGTCCGGCGTAGGTGTGGTGTTCGGCGAACGCGGTCGCGGTTTCGGTGGCCGGCATCGCGAGCACGTTCTTGCCGCGGCCGGTGACCGCGGCGCTGATCGCGGCCAGGGGGGCGTGCTTGTCGGCGTCAGCGCCGACGGTGAGCACGTGCACGGATTGCATGCTGGCGGTGATCGTCTCCACCACCGCACGGGCCGGTTCGTCCAACTCCTGCCAGGTGCGGTCGCCGGCCGGGGGCGGGTACACCGTGGCCGGGGACCGGGCACCAGCTGCCTCCACGAAATCCACCTCAGCACGCAACACCATCAGATCCTCCTTACTGGTCGCAGGTGATTGGGGCCGCTCCGCGACGGCGACAGCTGCCCGTAACTCTCTGTCCCGCACCGCCTCTCGAAGCTCACGCGCTGAGCGGAACCCGGCTTGCTCGACCACATACGGCGTCGGGTTGTGCAGCAAAGACCAGCCCGGCTCGCGGCCACGCGCAGCCATACGTTCCTGCGCTGCGTGGGCTTTCGCCTTGGCCTCTGGGCTTTCAGCGGCCAGCCGCAGTTCCAGGGTCAGCGTGGCCAGCTCGGCTTGGCGATCGGTCAGTTCGGCGGTGTGCTCGAACGGGGCTGGTGGATTGGCCAGCAGGTCGGCCAGCTCGGCGCGGTCTTGGTCCAGCTCGCTGATCATCGTGGCCTGCAGCCGTGGCAGGTCCAGATACAGGTTTTCCACCCTGGTCAGCAGGCCGCGCGATTTTGCACCCGAGGCTTCGGCGGCGGTGGCCATGAGATCGTCCTTCTTGACCTCGGTGATCCGCGAGGGCGTCGCCAGCCGCAACAGCAGCGAGTCGTGAGTCAGGTCGCGCGCTGCCAGCAGCTCCACCCCGTCGACGGTCGCCCCGAGCGGGGTGTACCGCGAGGCGCCGCTGTCCCGTCCGGCCAGAAACGCCTGTCGGCAGGCGGCGGCCAATCGTTCGGCCGTGACCGCATTCTCCGAGGTTGTGTGACCGCCCACCGAGACCGCCGGCGCTGACTTGGCGGCCGCCAGGGCGGCGGCGCGCTCGGCGAACGGCCGCAATTCGGCGAGTTCGCGTTCCTTGTGCGGGATGGTGCGCTCATGGGTCTCGACCAGCCAGTCGCGGCGGCGGATGGCTTCGTAGTGGGCGCGTTCGAGGGCTTGGAGTCGGCGGACGTGCTCGTCGAGCTCGACCTGGCGCAGGTAGCGAGGGTCACCGGTGGCCAGCGCCTTCGTCTCGGCCGCCGCGGCGCCGATGTCACCACCGGAGAGGTCCTCGATCTCGGTGTCGGAGACTTCGTTGCGGCGTACCTGCTCGATGAACAGTGACTTGGCCTGCACTTTCTGCCACATCACGGTGTCGTAGGTGCCCTCGGTGACATAGGTGCGGATCTCAACACCGTCGAGGTTCTGGTTGCCCTGTCGCAGCACGCGGCCCTCGCGCTGTTCGAGATCTGCTGGGCGCCAGGGAACGTCGACGTGATCGAGGGCAGCTAGGCGAGGCTGGATGTTCCAGCCGGTCCCCATCTTTTCGGTGCTGCCGATCAGCACCGCCACCTCACCGTTGATGCACTGCTCGCGCAGCAGGCCCACTTCGTGGGCCTTGCGCGCCTCGTGGACGAACCGGATCCTGTCCGCCGGCATCCCACGGGCCACCAGCTCGTCTTTGATGGCCGCGTAGATGGTGAAGTGCTCGGGGTCCTTCGACGGGGTACCGCGATCGCAGAACGCCACCTGCAGGCAGCCCCGCGTCGGCATCGGTTCACCGGTGCGTGGGTGCCGGTACTCGCGGTCCAGGTTGGCGCGGTAGGTGCGCATCATCTCCTCGGCCACGGCAGCCGCCCGACTGGCCGTGGGGGCGTCCAGATGCGCCAGCCGTGGGTCCAGGGACGCGTTGCGGCCGTCGTTGGCGATCTTGAGGATGTTGTCGCGCTGCGGGGCCTTGGCGTCAAGATGGTCGGCGCGGTAACCAAGATCAGCAATGAAGTCGATCACCTCGATGTCGGGTTGCAGCACCACGGCCCGCCGTTGCCCACCGATGAGCGGGGGCAGCTCCACGGGAACTTGGTCGCGGGTGACGACATCGGAGTAGACCGACGACAACGCCAGCAGCTCAGGAAGATTGGTGAACTTGCCCACCCGTGTCACCGGGCGCAGCTTGGTGCCGGTGGAGTTGACCTCCACCGTGGTGTGGGTGGCGGTGAAAGCTGCCCCCCAGTCGCCCAGGTCGGCTACTCCCGCAGCCTCCAGCAAATCGGGCCGGAGGTAGGTTTGCATGACCCACAGCTCACCGAGGGAGTTCGCGATCGGTGTTCCGGTGGCGAAGGTCGCCACCCGCTCGACGACGCGGTGGGCGGGCATGCCGGCGGCCTTGGCTTCCTCCCGGCGGCGATCACGCAGCACGCGCAGCTTGAGTGCGAGGTCCTCGGCACGCTCGGCGGAGTTGGTGCAATTCAGTTCGGTGATGTTGCAGACCCGCTGCAAGTTTTTGTAGTAGTGGGCCTCGTCTACGAAAAGGTAATCGCAGCCGCTGTTTTCGAAGCTGAGGCCGGTGTCCTTAGCGTCTTGGGCGGTCAGTCGTTCCAGGCGTTCCTTGGTCGCTTTCAGAGCACGCTCAATCGCCTTCTTGGAACGGTCGCTGGCCGCGTCTTCCAGCTGAGTACGCAATGTGTCGAGCTGATCATCGATGTAGTCGGCGCGCAGCCGATCCGACACCCCAATCGCGGTGAATGCCGATTCGGGGATGATCACCATGTCCCAGTCGCTGGCCGCGGACTGCGCGATCAACCGGCGCCGGCCCTCGGCGGTGGTGGCCGCTGAACCGAGTAGCACGTTGGCCGCCGGATACCACTGTTTGGCCTCCCGGCCCACCTGGTCGATGATCGAGTTCGGCACCACGATCCATGGCTGGCGCACCAGTCCCAGGCGCTTGAGCTCCATCGCTCCCATGAACATGGTGCCCGACTTGCCCGCTCCCACAACATGATCCAACAAGACGGTGGGCTCGGAAATGATTCGGGCGACGGCGTTGCGTTGATAGAAGTGCGGAACGAAGTTGTCCGAGAGGCCGGGCAGCGACAGGCGCGATCCGTCGTAACGCGGAGCGCGCAGTGAGTTGAATCGCCGATTGTATTCGGCCACAAGGGGTTCGCGGCGCGCCTCGGTGGCGAACACCCAGCGGCTGAACTCTTCGCTGATCTTGGTGGCCTTGGCCTGCGCGGCGAAGGTGGCCTCCACATCGAGCACACCCGTGTCGTCGTTGATGACGACACTGCGTGAGTTGCACAGCGCGTCAAGCAGACTCACCGCATCGGCGCCCTTGCGGGGTAGACCCCATGTTTCGGTCATCAGTCGGCCGAAGCGCTTGTGGGCAGGGACGTCGACCACCCAGCGGCCGCCGATGTGCTCGGCGGTCACCGAGGCCAACCCGAAGGTCTCTTGGGCGAACTGGGCCACGATCTCGGCGGGAATCCACGGTGCGCCCGGGCGCACCCGGATCTCTTCGGCGGTCCGATCCGGGGGCATCACCTCGCGCAGCGCCGCCACGTAGTCGCGATAGATCGGGTTGGCCTGCGCTGCGGTGATCGCGGCGGCCAACTTCTGGCGCACGTTGCCCGACAGGGCGGTGGTGGCCGGCACGAGCTCGTCGGGGTCGTCGAGGTCGGGATAGACCAGCCCGGCCAGCAGGTCGCGTGCCGTGGCGGTGTCGACGTCGAGCAGGCCGGCGATCATGTCCAGGTCGACGCGGCGGGCCCGGTCCAGGCTCATCGCCAAGGCCTCTTCCGGGCCGGAGGCTCTGAGCAGCTCGGCGCGTTTCGACACCAGATCGGTGGAGAAGATTTCGGCTTTGCGGGCCTGGCCAGTGGTCTCGTCGAAGATTTCTAGCGACGACACGACCGCCCAGCCGGGGTCGTGGCGCATGCCGCCGTCGAGGTGGCGGCGCTTCTTGTACGGGGCGGGCGCGGTCCAGGCGTCGGTGTCCCATTTGTCGAGCAGCTCGGCCGGGACTGGGCCGCGGTAGGGCTTTCCCGGTTCGCCTTCCTTGGCGCGCCACTTCGCCTCGGCCGCGGCCACCTTGGCGTCGTGTCGCTCTTGGGTGACCTCCTTGGGGCGGACCCAGGTGAATCGGTTGATCGGGCCGTGGCGGCGCACATAGCTGTCGTAGAGGTGGTTCAGGTGCCCGCGTAGCTGGTCGCGTTCGGCGGCGGGCCGGCCGTCGCGCTGGGACACGATGAGGCTGTTGGCGGCGTCGCGCAGGGCGATCAGCTCGCGGGTCTCGGCCACCAGGGTCTTGGGGGTGTCGTGGACGTCCCAGCTGTGCCCTGACCAGTATTCGATGCGGCGGTTCTCGGCGTTGTAGCGCAGCGTGTACAGGGCGGTGTGCTCGCCCTGGTCGGCGGGCGTGATCAACCCCGGGTCGAAGTGTTGGGTCGAGACCACGGTGAGGTCGGCGGCCGTGGCGGTCAGCCCGGCGCCGCGCAGCACCGCGGCGTCGATGACCTCGGTGAGCCGGTCGGAGAGCTGGGCGGCCAGCTCCGCGCCGGTGGCGCCCTGCACCGCCAGGTTGGGGCTGCCGTGCAAGCCGTGCCCGACGGTCATCGTCCCCAGGACGTGGTGCGGGTTTTCGTGGAAGTAGGCGTTGATGGCGATCGGCGCGGCGGTGTCGCGTTCCAGGCCGTCGAGGGCGATGCGCGCGGTGTCCAGCCACAGCGGGCCGTCGGTGCGCAGGTCGATCGGTTCGGTGCGCCGGCGCAACACGAGAAGGTCGGTCACCACTTCGGTGCCGGCGACCCGGCTGAATGCCTGTGACGGCAGTCTTAGTGCACCGATCAGCTCGCCGCGCTCGGCGATGTCGCGCCGCGCGGTATCTGAGGTCGCATCCAGGGTGTAGCGGCTGGTCAATACCGCCACGTAGCCGCCGGGTGCGGTGAGCGCGAGGGCCTTGTTGATGAAGTGGTTGTGGATGCTGTGCCGGGCGGCGTTGTGTGCGGGGTCGTGCACGACGAACCGGCCGAATGGCACATTGCCCACGGTGGCCGCGAAACTGTTCTCCGGGACGCGGGTGGTCTCGAAGCCCTCGTGGCGGATCTGCGCCGACGGGTAGAGCGCGGCGGCGATCGCCGCGGTGATCGGATCGTTCTCGACGCCGACCAGCACCGCATCGGTGGGGGCGTGGCCGATGAAATGGCCGCTGCCGCAACCTGGTTCCAGGACGCGGCCACCGCTGAATCCGGCGCGGCGCAGCGCCTCCCAGACTGTCGCGACGACGGCCGGGTCGGTGTAGTGGGCGTTGAGGATGGAGGCCTCGGCCTGGCGGTACTGCTCGCGGGTCAGCAGCTCGCGCAGCCGCTCCCGCTCGGCGGTGTAGGCGTCGTTGCGGGGGTCGAAGACCTCGGGCACCGCGCCCCAGCCCGACCATGCCGCCAAGACGCGCTGCTCGCTCGGCGTGGCCGGACGCTCGGCGGCCTGCAGGCGGTGCACGAGCTCGATCGCGGCGATGTTGGCCCGGGCCCGCGCCTTGGAACCAGAGGGCACCAGGACCTCGGTGCTGGCCGGGAAATCGGCAGCGCTGCCCAGGTCGGTCGCCGGTGTCGGCTCCTCCACGCGGGCCGGCGCGGGCGCCGCAGCCGGGGTCGGTGGGGGCAGCTCGGTGCCGCCGGGGTCGATGACGCGGGGGTCGGTCGGTTTTTCGGGCTCATCGAACAGCGAGCCCTGAGCTGCTAGCGGGCGGGCAGCCCGTCGTCGCGCAGGTCCTGGTACACCATCTCGGCCAGCTCGACCGCCAGCGGGTCGCTGGCCTGGCGGGGCAGCGCCAGTTGGTCCTCGGCCCGTGCCGCCAGCAGATAGCCCGCCTTGATCCGGAACAGCGCCGAGAACTCCGGGGCCGGCCACAGCGCGGCCACCAGGTCCTCGATCGCTTCGTCCGGTTCGCTGCGGTGTTGGGTGTGTGTCCAGCGCTGCGTCCACGCCAGCGGCTGGCCGCTGTCCGGTTCTAGGTCCCGAGTCTGCGGGTCCGGCGGCGTCGGGATCAACTCGTAAAGCTGATTGTTCAGCACGATTTCCTTCGCCGAGGCCGTCGCGGTGTTCAGCAGCCCGACCTTGGTCAGATAGTCCGGATGCTGGCCGTGCTCGCTCGTCCACTCCTCGACTGCCTGCTCCCCCAGCTCGGCCGCCAGCTCGGCGATCTGGCGGCTCAGCGTCGCCGCGGTCTTGTCCAGGAAGCCCTGCCGTTGCCCCGGTGTCCAGTCCGGTGGCAGCGTCAGATGCTCGGCGTAGACCTGCGCCACGATCTGCGCGATCTCGGGACTGGTCACCGCCACCCTCCTCGTCGAAGAGGCTGAACAAATCCGGCTGTTCAGCGTCTTTGGGTTTGCGGGCCATATTGTCCTCACCGTGTCGTCGGGGCGGCGCGCGGGGGCGGTGGTGCGCCGGAAAGTCATGAGCGTGCGAGCGCGGCCAGGGCGCTGACGGCGATCGAATCGCGCTGCCGTGGCATCAAGCCGGCGGCTCTGCGCAGGGCGCTGCTCAGCAGTGGGTCCGGGCACCGCTGCGCGACCGACACCCATCCCGGGTGCGACTGACCGTCGGGCTCCGATGCCGGGCTGCCCAGCACGTCGCGGACAGTGGCCAGATCGGCGAACCCGACGTTGTCGTGCGCTGTTGATAGCAGAACCGCTGCCAGCGGAGAGACCGCATAGGACTGCCAGAGGTCGGTGCCACCGGCGCTGGTGTCGGCATCGATCAGTAACTGCGCGGCAGTGACTGCCTCAGTGGCCGTTCGGATTTCGATCATGTTGCAGTGAGCCCTTTCGTCTACGGTGCAAACTGTGAGGCCGCCGACCCGGTGCCGGGACCAGGCCCGGACGGGAACGACGAGAGCATGTCGGCGGTCATGGCGAACATCCCGCCGATCACCTGCCCGACCATCCACACCAGGACAGCCAGCGCGACCAGGAGCCCACTGAGCCACGGGCCGCGACGGGGCTTCACCAGTCACCGCCCGTGGGCGAGGGAACGATTGCGCCGGTGCACGACGACCACGGGAACAAGGCCAGCACCAGCATCCAGCCGACATCGGCGAACTGGCGATCGTCGAGCCGGGATACCGAGCGCAGACTCTCCTGCAGCTGCTCGTCGTCGGTGATGTCGCGGGCAGCGCGAGCCCATCGCTCCCGGTGCGCCAGGGCCCTGATAATCCAGTCCACCCGGCTACCGGCATCGGCTCGGCGTGCGGTGTACAGCCACCCCGCCAAGGGTGCGCTCGCCAGCGGCTTCCAGCGCTGCCAGGCGCCGCTCTCCCATGGGGCCAGGAGGACCTCGGCCACCTCGCGTGCCTGTGCGGGAGTCGCGATACGGGCGATGCGTTCCTCGAGGTCCTCGACGGACAGTGAGGCGCCAGCGGAGGGATGCTTGAGCGTGCGAACTGTGCAGTGCATGGTGTCTGACCTCGTTGTGTCGATGGTTGGCGGTGGTGAAGCCAGCTCCCAGACCGGCCGGGTGCCCACGGAATTGGCGCCGCGATGCACCAGTCCTTTGCGTTCCAGCGCCACCAACACCGCGTAGACCCGCTCGATGACCACGGGTTGGCCGCCGGGCTGGTCGAGTGCAGCCCGCAGCTCCGTCGTCGTCGACGGGCCGGTCTGTCGGGCCAGCGCGTCGAGAACCCGCACCTGCAGTCCTGCGGCCTGCTTAATGCCCCATGCGCGTCCAGTGGCCGGTTCAGCGGTCACCAGCGCCGGCGAAGTCACCGGTCCCCCCGCATGGACTCCATCGCCTTCTGGTGGCGCGCGGATACGCGCTCCCACACCGACTGTCGGCCCGCCGTGCTGGCGCGGCCGCGACCGTAGCGGGCTGCGATGAACCTTTCGACCTGCTCGTCGTAGAGCGGAATGAATTCCGACCAGTCGACCAGTTCCGTCTCGACGCCCGGTGTTCCCCTGACGAGAAGGCGGCCCCTGTCCTTATTGGCGGGCAACAGCCTTCGGTAATCGAGAGTGCTATCGGTGTGGGAGGACAGTGTTTTCGCGCCTGATGCCTGATCGAAAGACTCCGAGCGGCGGGTGGTCTGCAGGCTCCACTCCTCGGCGCGGCGCAGCATCTCCATCTCCGGGGCGCCGAACAAGATCAGCGCTGCCGGGAAAATGTCGCGCAGCTCGTTGGCGTAGGCGCTGCCGTACACGGTGTCGAACTGACTCGATGCTTGCACGGCCAGAAGCAGATTCACTCCGAGGCCACGACCCTCACCGACGTGGCGCCGAAGCGCTGGCATCGGGGCGACGTTGGCGGCCTCGTCGATGACGATGAGCAGCCGGTGCATCATTTCCTTGCGGGCGGTCTTGGCGCGCCACAGCTTCACCAGGTTTTCCAGCAGGGTGACTGCGGCCCCGGCGATGGCGCCCTCCGGGGAGGACAGCACGTACAGCGTCGCGTCAGGATCGTCGAGAAAGTCGGCGCGAAACGCGTCGGGCTGATTGCCGCGCAGCGACAGCCGCATCCACGGCATGACCGCTTTGCGCATCGTCAACGCGATGCTGTCGCGCTGCTTGGGGTCCATGTTGAGGGTGCGGCGCAGCGCGTTGTAAAACAGCGGAAACTCCTGCACCGCAACGGCTGCCATCTGCCATCCCGGTTCGACGGGCAGCTTGTCGTCGTCCCATTCCATGTTGTCGACGGCCAGCAGGACCCAGTCCATCCCCTCGCCGTTGAGGGACGCCGCGAACAGCATCGCCGCAAGCGGGCCCTCGGTGTTGGACTCCCAAATCCCGGCATCCGACACCGAATCAGCACCGGAGCCCATGCCCACAGCCGACATCTGCATCATCGTGTTCGCCGCTGTCACTGCCTGATCAGGGGTAGTGATCATCTTGGTGGGATCGAACGACATCGACGTCACGCCGGGATAGGTCGCGTCATAGTCCGGGCGCAGGTCGATCAGCGCCGACGGACCGTAACGGCGTTGTGCCACAAGCTGAAACAGGTCATCCTTGGAGCTGACCACCACCGCCGGGCCACCCCACAAGACGGTCGCGGGGGCCAGGACGCTGCGGGTCTTGCCGGTGCCGGTGGGGGCGGAGACCAGCACCATCGGACCGGACTCAGCGACCTTGCGTTGGCCGGTGCCCGGCTCGCGCACGAAGCCGCAGAACGGTGTGGGGGGCGGCCTGTAGGTCATCGGTTCTTCCTCTCGTGGCTGTCGCGGGTGATCGGGGTGCGTTCACCCGGTTCCGGGGTGGGATAGGTGTCGAAGATTCCGGGCAGCGTGAGGTCATCGGGCTCCAAACCGAAGTCGACGCTTTCCGCCGCTGGCGGCGGCCGCATCGGCCACCAGTCGCGCGACCCGTCCACGGCGAGCCAGCCTTCGAGGATTCCGTAGATGCCCGCGGCCAACGCCGTGGCCGGCAACTGGCCCAGCACCCAGGGCAGCAGCACCGTCTGGGCGAGCGTGGTGTCCGGGTCGTATAGCAAGACCAGGGGCAGTCCGGTGACCACTGATGCCCACATGAACGCCGCAATCGGATAGGACCGCAGCGTGTCTGGGATTAGCTGAACGACACCCTTATAGATGGCGCGGCCAGCGGGCCAGCCGATCGGCGCGAGTACCGCGGCGACGACAACAATGGCGAAATCCAGCGCCGCATACGGCGTCTTGATAGGCCGCATTAGTAGGTAGTGAATTACGTCATCGTCGGCAGGATCAACCCGCGCTCCGGTCAATTCTCCGACGCGGTCGCGAATTTGTCGGGCCAGCATTTCGGCCCGACGCTTTTGAAATATGAACGTGTGTTGGTGTCGCGCGATCCACTTGCGGCGGACCTCGTCGAACCGATCAGCCGGCGCTGACATCGAAGACCTCCGCGCCGGTGTGCTCTGCTCCAGCATAGAAGCGCTCCAGCCCTTGAGCGACGCCCAAGAGAAACTCGCGCAACTCTTTCGCCGTGCGCGTGACCCCGAGGGATTCACCCCGCGCCAACTCCCGGTCGATACGGGCTGCCACCGTCGCGACCTCCTGTGTTATCGAGATCGACGGCGCATCGCCCTCCAAGATGCGGTGCGCGGACCCGGCCTGCCAGCCCAGCGCCAACTCCAGGCGCGCCAACGTGCGCTCGGTCGGTCGCCGGCCCCCGGCCAGTGTCTTGTACACCGTGGACGGTGACGGGCCACCCTGGGCGGCCAGCTCTTCACGGGACCAGCGCAGCTGCGCCAAACGCTGCGTGAGGAAAAACAGCAAGCGCTCGGGTCCATCGGTCGGTATTGCACTCACAACGCTGACGCTAACAATCACCGAAACCATTTAGCTATGGACCTAGAAAACGAGTATTTGACGCCCTTACGCTCAGAATCAGCACCGCGAAGGAGTCCCGATGACCAGCAATTCGGCGAGGCGAACCGCCACGCCCACCACGATGACAACACCGGTTTCGATCGGCTTGTGGTCCGCGCGCCGCGGCGTTTGCTATGGGCGCGTCACCGCCGCCCGCTGCGGAGTGCGGCCCGAGTGGCCGGCGGTGCAGTCATGACCAGTCCCGCGGGCCGCTACAGCAGCACCGAGCACTTCCTGGCCCACATCGACGAAGCCGAATACGCGCCGGTGCCCGCCGACGAGGAGGCTCTCGAGCCGTTCGAGGCCCATGAACACCTAGAAGCCGACCGTGAACCGGACCCCGAGATACCGGCCGAGCCTCGTGCCGCGGTAGCGCCCTGGGCTGACCCCGAACCCGACCGCGGCGAGTTTGGTGAACCGGGTGCGCCTGTGTGGGCGACCGGCGACCGAGGCGACCTCGCGGCCCCAGCAGATGCGCAGTACGACACCGACGAGCCGGAGATGGACTACGCCCACGGCGACGACTACAGCCGCGACGACGCCTATCCCGGCGGCAGTTACGACGACGATCCCGAGTATGGCGGTGATTACGGACCCATCGACGCTGATGGGCACCCGACCGCCGACCTAACCCCCTTCGGCGGCGAGGAAACAGGCGACGAGGACGACGAAACACCCTCGGCCCCGGCGCGATTCAGCAAGCCGGTGGTCGTGGGATTTCTTGGCGCTGTCGGTGTGGTGACGATCGGTGTGGCGGCCGCCATGATCGGCATGCAGTCCAGCTCGACCGAGCCGGCTCCCTCGGCCGCACCGGCCTCGTCGGTCAAGGCCCTGCCCGCTGCACCGCCACCACCGGCGGCGGCACCCATCAACGACCCGTCTCAGGACGTGCCGATCCCATTCCAGGCGTCCTCCCCCTGCCCGCAGGCCGGCTCCGGTTCGGCGCAGAACGTGGCCAGCGACGATCCCACCAGAGCGTGGGTGTGCATGCGCGACTCCGACGGCCAGGTCATGACCCTCGATCTCGGCAAACCGATGAAGGTCACCGCCATCGAACTCACCCCAGGGTGGGTGGGCACCGACGCCAGCGACGCCGACCAGTGGATGGCCCACCGCGTCGTCACCCGCGTGCAATGGATTCTCATCAACGGCGCCGACCGCACCGTGGTCACCCAGGACACCAAGAACGCCCACGGGCCCGTTCCGCAGGCGATGCCGTCCAACGGGCCCGACCAAGGCGTGCTGGCCTCCCAAATCCAGATGGTGATCCTGCAGACGTCGCGGCCCCCGGCCGATAGCCCCGTTGCGGGGTCCCCCACGCCGGGGGCAGACCCGGCCAACGGCGGCGCCATCCTGCCGGGCATCCTCGGCGCCCCGCTCGACGGCGCTCAGCCCAGCACCGCGCCGAGTCAAGACCCCAACTTCGGCACCCCCGAAACCGGCTCCGATCCGGTCGACAACACCGTCGCGATCTCCTCGATCAAGATCCTCGGCCACCCCCCACTGTGAGAAAGGCCCACCCCACCATGTCCTCCACACCTGCTCTGCTGACCAACACCTGGCGCCGCCGCCTCGACACCAGCGGTTCAGCAGTCCGAAATGTCCTGACCGTCATCGCTTTTGCCGCCTGCACCATGGTCGCGATCAACACCATCTGGGGCTGGCTCACCGACGAGCCGATCGACATCGACGGCCCGGCCCGCGCAGCGGTCAACCGCACCGACTACATCGGCGGATACGCAGTCAACTGCGTACGCCTGCTGCTGACCGTCACCGAAGCGCAACGCTCAGCGCTGAACACCTGCTGGGCGCCCGATGACCTGCGCTCCCTGCCCACCACGCCGCCGGTCGTCGTCGACTCCACGACCATCGCCAAGATCGTGCGCACCGCCGCCTACGAGGACGTCGAACAATGGCAGGTCGTGGTGCGGGTCAACCAGCGCGCCTACACCAGCGCTACCCCCGAAACCACACTGCGCCAGATCAACGTGCTCATCAGCAGCTATGGCCTGCGTGCCTCGGGACTGCTGGCCACCATCAATGACACCGGCAGCGGCGCCACCCTGCCGCTGAACTACTCGGCCTCCCTGCCTGTCGGGGCACCCGACGACAAGGGCCGCAACCGCCCCACCGGAAATCCCGTCTCCGACACCGTGACCGGCTTCCTCAACAGCTACCTGACCCCGGTCGGTGGGCTGGAACGCTACGTCAGCACCGACTCGGGCATCACCGCGGTCAACACCAGCCAGCGAGCGCTGATGACCGCGCTGGTGGCCACCCGCATGGTCGACGCCGGGCAGCAGCCCCCTGAGGGCACCACCGTCCAGGTGCTGGCCACCGTCAACGAGCTCACCAACCGATACGCACCGCAGACCGAGCAATACCCGCTCACTCTGACGCTGCGCTCGGGCAGCTGGACCGTCACCCGCATCGACCCCGGCCCCCTGCTCAACGGGGACGCCCAACTGACGCCCGTGGCACCCAGCCCCGGCCAACCCGCCCGATAACCCCACCACAGAAAAGGAATTCACATCATGACCCCACTCACCGAGGCCACCGCCGACACCCGCATCCTGGCGGTCGCCGACCTCGTACAAGGCAGCCAAGGTCTCTACACCATGGGCGTGGCCATCCTGGCCATCCTGTTCCTCATCGCCGGCGGCGCGCGCGGCCTGGCTGCCTTCGGTGGCGGCCGCATCGGCTCAGCGATCGGCTGGGTGGCCGCCGGCATCATCTGCGCCGTCGTCATCGGCAGCGCCTACGCCATCTACATCTCCACCAAGCAGAGCGTCGACCGGCACACCGGCGTCACCTCCGGACAGTTCGGATAACCCACATGACAGACACCGCGCAACTGTTCACCGGTGTGCACGACACCCCCGTGTACACCAACGTCCTGTTCGACAACCCGCTCCGGATCTGGGTGGCCGTTCCCGTCGTCGTGGGAACGGTCACCACCATCCTGCTGGCCGTGCTCAACCTGTCCTCCGGGCACGCGCTGGCCATCCTGATAGCCGGCGCCCTGGTCACCGCGGCGTTCACCGGCCTGGGGGCACTCGTCCCCCGCACCCGACCCAACCTGGTGTTTCGGCTCAAGGCGCTGCGGGCAGCGGTTCGCCCCACCGTGCAGACCAGCACCGACACCGCGATACTGGCTCGCCCTCAGCTCGTCGACAACCTGTGGTTTGGCGCCGACGGCTCGGTGTATGCCGGGTTCCTGCTCTCCGGGCTGCCCTATCACCTGCAATCGATCCGGCGAAAGACCGGTGTGGCCGACCTGCACATGCTGCTCGGGCGCGAACTGCCCGCTGACAGTTGGCTTTACGGCCTCGGCGTCGCCCAGGACCAACGCCAGCTGCTGCGCGCCATGGTGCACGGCTACCGCGATCGCAGCGACTGGGTGGCCAGCTGCGCCCAGGTCGCCGAGCAGCTCGCCGAGCAGGCCCCCAAGACGCGGCTGTACTGGCTGATGGTGCCCGTCGACGCCGGCCGCGCCGGCCACAACGTCGTCGGGCAGGCCACCAAGCTCAAAGACTGGTTCGCCGGCCGGGACAAGGAGTCCGATTCCTCCCTGCGGGCCTACGCCGAGCTGGCCTTCGACATCGCCAACTCGCTTCCCCCGGAGTTCGCGCCGATACCCGTCACCCCGGCCATGTCCGCGTGGTTCTGGCAGCACAACACCTGGCTGGGTACCTACACCGAACCGCTGCCGCGTCGACGCCACACCGGCAGCATCGACGCCGACCAGCTGCCGGCCGCGGCGTTCGACGAAGGTGATCAGCGCAACCGCCCACGCCGGCCCAGCATCTTCAACGCCCTACCGTCGTGGAAGAAGTACATGCGCGTCTCGACCACTGACGACGCGGTGGCGATCGCGGACAGCTACCAGGCGATCCTGCCCGTGGTCGACGCGCCCGAAGGCGGCATCGTGTTCCCCGGCTCGGAATTCCTCTCCGCGCTTGACGATCTGGACACCGGTGCCGTGTTCGATTTCGCGATCAACCTCACCGCCCGTCCGCGTGAACTGGAATTCCGGCGCAACGACCGGGCCCGCGGCAACATCGACGACCAGTACGACCACCGCGGCGACGTGCGTAACGGCTACACCGAACTGCACGCCACCGAACGCAAGATCGCCGAATACAACCGCCTGCTGTCAGCCAACATCGACGAACAACCCCTATCGGCATCCTTTTTCGTCCACGTCGGAGCCGCCGACGCGCGCACCCTCGACCACAGCATCAAACGGCTGCGCGAGGAAATGACCCAATCGGGCCAAATCGTCATCCGCCACTATCGCGGCGTCCACACTCGCCTGTGGTCTGTGTTCAACCCCGGTGTCCCCCAACACAAGAGCGGCGCCGACCAGTTCAGTCATGCCACCACCGCCAGCAAGTGGTCACGCTTCGTCCCGCTGATCTCCTCCCAGCTCGGCAACGCCACCGGCATGCTGCTGGGCTTCAACAAGAGCAACGCCAACAACAGCGCCGTGCTCCTGGACCTGCCCGGCACCGCGCGCCGCAACCACAACCCGTGCCTGATCTGCGCCGGGGCACCCGGCTACGGAAAGTCCTACACGGCCAAACGCATCGTCAAAGCCGAACTGCAGCGCGGCGCCCAGGCGTTCATCGTCGAACCCGACGAATACGGCGAATGGGCAACAGCATTGGCCGACGTCCCCAACAAAGCGGTCATCGACATGGCTGGCGGTGACTTCGGCTCCGACGCCCTGCGCATCTTCCCTGAACGAGTCGCCGGGTCCTACTGGCTGGACTACATGATCCCCATGCTGGGACTCGACGTGCGCAGCGTCGCGGTCGGACGCCTGCGCACCCTGCTTACCCCGGCCGCGCGCCGCGCCTTGGGCATCAGCAGCACCGCAGCGCTCATGCGCTACATCCGCGATATCCAAGCCCCCACCGGCGAAGTTGACACCCGCTCAACGCAAGTCAGACAACTGGCTGACGACCTGCGCCCCGTCCTACTCGCGCTGGAATCCTGGGCCACGTACGAATTCACCCGCGCCATCTTCGACGACACCCTGCCCATCCCCGACCTCGCCGCCCTCGACGTCACGATCTGGCAGACCGGCAGCCTCGACCTGCCCGACGCCGAAGAGATGGCCAACCCGCACCTGTACGCCGCCCTCAGCGACCGCCAGCGTGCCTCCATCGCCATCTACGGCATGCTGGTGCGCCTCGCGCGGGTCAGTTTCTTCAACAACACCAAGCGCTTTGGGCTCCTGGTCCTGGAAGAAGCAGGCCCCCTGCTCAACTCGCGAACCGGAGCCCGCGACGCTCACCTGATCAGCCGCCGCGCCCGCAAGCACTACACCGGGATGCTCATCATCACCCAAAACCCGATCAAGGACCTGGCGCTGATGGGCGACGAGTTCATCACCCAGCAGATCATCGTGCCTTTCGAAAAAGAAGGCATCGCCCGCGCCGTCGAATCCAGTGTCGGCCTGCCGCTGGATGAGTACCCCGAGTTCCACGATTTCTTCCTCGCCAAGGCGGCCACCGACCAGATGCGCGACCCCACCGCCTTCGACGAGGACCTCGACGGTACCGGCCGCACTAGCCGGCAGGGGCGCGGCGAGCTGGAAGGGCGCGCCTTCTTCATCGACGAATTTCGCCGCCTCGGCGCGATCCAGGTGGCACGTGAACCCGACGAAGCCGCCCACCGCGCCTTCGACACCACACCCGACCAAGGGGCCGCCTG
>NZ_CP103314.1 GCF_022370635.2 Mycolicibacterium crocinum
ATGCCTGCCCTGACCATCGTCGTCGCAAATCTCAAAGGCGGCTCGACTAAAACCACCACTGCCGCTTTCGTCCTCCACGCCCTGGCCGAGGCCGGCCTACCAGCTCTAGGCGTAGATGCCGACGGGGAAAATGAATCACTGCTGGCGTGGTCAGAAACAGGGGAGTGGTCCATACCAGTTATCGGCATGCCGGTGGCCGACCTTCACCGCAAGCTGCCTGGCGTTATTGGTGACCGGTACGACGCCGTCGTCATCGACACCCCGCCCATGAAAGAACGACGTGGTGTCGTGGCCTCCGCTATCCGCATAGCCACCCACGTCCTCGTGCCTATGGCTCCGACCGGCATGGAGTACGCACGTATCCCGGCAATCCGTGAACTCGTTGAAGAAGCGGGCGCCCTCGCGGTCACACCCCCTCAACTCGCCGTTGTCCTGACCCGCACTGTGTCCAACGCGGCCAGCACCGACGTCTACCGGCAGATGCTCACCGACGACGGTGTCCGAGTCCTACAGCCGACCGTCGGCCGATTGGAGCGATACGCCCAAGCATTCGGCCTACCAATCACGAACGCCGCCAGCACCGCCTACGGCGATATCGCTGAGGAGCTCACCAGCATTGAAGTTCAGTAAACACGGATATACTGATTTACTGATATATGTCTCAAACTGGGAGGATGTCCTATGGCAGGGACCGCAGCTGACAGAATCAAAGCCAACGCTGAACGTCTACGAAAAGCACCGGCTCAGCCGACGGTCACGCCGGAGTCGTCAGAGCCCGTGCCAGAGACAGCGCCGGCGCCGGTGGTGCGCCAGAAGACCGTTCGCCGCACTGTTGACCTGTCGCCGACAGCCCACCGCGGCCTCGACAACTGGCAGCGCGACACCGCTGATCGGCTAGGTCTCGCGCGCGTCACCGGCCAGGAAGTCCTCACAGCCCTTGTCGATCGACTGCTCGCCGACTCGAAATTGGCAGAACAAATTGTGCGGTCGATCGCAGGCCAACGCCCCTAACTCCCGCACGACCTTCCTCGCCGCAGATTGTGGCGAACGTGGTGGTTGGGGGGACTGTCAAGGCCACACCGCTACGCGGTCGACCAAGGTCGAGCCTTGACAGTCCCCCCACCACGCACAAGCGCGGGCCAGTACGAGGAAGGATGGAGCATTCTGAACAGTGTTGTTGACCGAAAGAGTGCTGGTAGAGCGCGTTCAGGCCAAGATGCTGCACCATCGGTAACTACCGTTTCTGCCCATGTACATCTACGTCGATGAGACCAAGCAGCGCGATTATCTGCTCGTGGCCAGCGTCCACGTCTCGACGGATCTCACCGCCCTGCGCCAGCTGGTGCGCGGCCTGCTCCTGCCCGGACAGCGCTACCTGCACATGAAGAACGAAAAAGACGGCCGCAAACGCACCATCGCCCAGGCCCTCGTCGGTGCCGGTGTGCAAGCTACCGTCTATCGCGCGGGCGCCCAGCACCGCAACGAACGCCAACGCCGCTCAGCGTGCCTACGCGCCCTCATCGAGGACCACGCCCACGCCCGTGACGCACACATCGTGTTCGACGAGGACGAAACCATGGTGAAGTTCGACAACCAGAAACTCATCGAGTACACCCGCGCCGCCGGCTGCCGTGACACCCTGCGCTACGAGCACAAACAGCCACACGCTGACGCGCTGCTGGCCATCCCCGATGCCATCGCCTGGTGCTGGGCCAAAGGCGGGCATTGGCGCACTCTGATCGGACCTGCCGTCACGGCCACCCGAGAGGTCTAACCAGGCCCAGAAAACCGCGAAGCCCGAGCGCCACGGTCGTCCGGCCGGGTCTCGGGCTCACTTCCTGAAGCTCAACGCAACAGGCATCAATAAATGTACATCAATTCAAGACGCCAATCCAAGACATCAAATCCCAACCCTAAATCCGCCGAGCGCCTTAGCTGAGTTGCTTTCGCAGTACGCCCGCCGCCTCCTGGGTGGCCCGGCAGCATCCCGAAACGCCGACGCGGCTAAACCGCGTGTCGTTATCAGGTAACAGCCCTGGTCGCTGGCAGAGTTCGGACCATGGCCCAAAGGCGCAGCACACACAAGGGCGATCGTGCGCAGATCATGACCCGGCCCGATCGCGTCGTCTACGAAATCGTCAAACGTGAAGCCGCGCAGCGCGGCATCCCCATGGGCCAGTACGTGGCCGATGTTTTGGCTGCCCATGTTGGCCACCCCGAACTCATTCGTGAACTCGACAAGGAGGTTCTGCCGCTGGCGATGTAGACACACGCCCGCCTGTAGGTGGGCAGATGTGACATTTCCATAGCGGTGCAGACCCAAGCCCGAACATGACAAAGGCCCCGCCGTAGCGAGGCCCTGTCTGGGGTTTGAACCGAGTTAGCCGCTCGGTTCCGGGTCCGCACCCGTTGCCCCGAAAGGGACGTGTCTTGCTGGACTCGTCTCACGGTAGCGCACGCCTGTCTGACGTTCCAGAAATGGCGCGCAATCAGTGCGCAAATCGTGACTTCCTCCGCACCCGATCACCTCGGGTGAGTAGTGCGTGCCCGACGCCGTTGGGCGCAGCCATCGCACCCACCCCGCATGCACTGCGTGCGCTCGCGAACGAGCGCCGCCGCAGCTGGGTGGAGCGTGCCGGCGCGTGTGCGCCGCGGGCGCCGATGTGGACCAGCCGCGCCGGCTGGCTTGATGGGCTCCAACGCTGGGCGCAGTCGTCGGCCCTGGGACAGCTGTGCGCTGCCGAGCGGGTGTCGATCACCGCGGCCACCCTGTTGGCGATCGCGGCCGTAATGGCCGAGCACGCCGACCACGCCACCGGCCGCCACGTCGCCGTCACCCGCGCCACAATCGCCTCCCGGGTGGGCTGTGACGTACGCACCGTAACCGCCGCCTGGCGGGTCCTGCGGGCCTCCCAGTGGGCTGTGGAGGCCCAACGCGGCCACGGCTCACCGGGCACCCCCAGCATCGGCCGCCGCCCCTCGGTGTACCACCTGGTGCCCCGCCGCGACGTTCGTCCCGTGCCCTGCCCAGTTGTGCATGATTTCCACCTACCGCCGTCAGGCGGTGTTGGTTGTTTTTCTCCCGTAGGGAGTTACTCACCAAGCGGGCGCGCAAGCGCGCCCGCCCAGCAGATGGCACAAAACGGATCCAAAACCCGTACAGCACGACCACCAAGACGCACTTCGCCTCGGCCACTGACCGTCCAACGCCTCGCCGCTGAACTGGTCTCCCGCACCCTCGGTCTGGACCGCGCCCACATCGGCACCATCTGCGACGCACTGACCGCCGCCAGTATCGACCCCTCGGTCTGGACAGCACGCGCCATCACTGACGCCCTAGAGGCCGACATGCGCGCCCGAGGAGTGACCTGGCCCGACCACATCACCAACCCCGGCGCCTTCCTGCACAGTCGGTTACGACGACTGTCCTGGACACCCCCACAGCCCGCAACAAAAGCCGGCGGCTCCGCCGCCGCCAGTATCGACCCGACCCCGACACCTGTCGTGCTCACCGCCGCCGCGCAAGCGCGCATCGCTGCCGCCCAACACGAGATCCGGCGCGTGCTCCGCGACCGCGCCCAACACACCGCCACCGAGCACACCCACACACACGGAAGCGTCCGCCACCGGCCACGTTTGAGGACCCTGTCAACCGAACGAACCCACCCGAGCCATAACGACGCACTGGAGGCGACAACCACGCCGCAGTGCCAACACTTCAGCCCGGTACGCCAACGGCTCACAGAGAAGCCCAACCGCGATAGTTAGGTCGCCTAGAAACGTTCGGTCCGCGGCCGACAACACAACATTAGTTAGACCAGCTACTCGTGGCAGTTCCCGCCGCCGCCGGCCCTCGTCGGCGTGACCCCCAGGAGTCACTCGCCGCTCTCACCCCCACGTATTTTCTCTTTCTCACTTCGGCCATGACGACTAACTGGCACATTTGCACAAGTTATGCAAGGCTGGTGGTGGCGTCCGTGGGTTCGTCTCCCCTGGCGGGTCGGCGGGCGCCCCGGATTCGGGTTTTGGGTGGTGCGATGTGTTGACGGTGGCGAAGTTGTCGCGGTGGTCGGTGAACTACTACAACGACACCGCCCGCGCGGTCGGTGATGCGATCGCCGATCGGCAGAAGGCTAACGGTGGGTTGGCGGAGTATTACGCCGAACGCGACACCCGCACCCCGGTGTGGACGTGTGCTGGGGACGCTCGTGTGGCCGCGGACTTGGTCGGTTTGAGTGATGGTGAACGCTCGGGTGGGGATGCCGATCCGGAGGTGGTGGCGCGCTGGCTCGATGACGGTGTCGTCCCGTCTGGGGAGTGCGGACGCGCGCACGGCAAGCACGCGGTGCACGGCTTTGATTTGACGTTTTGCGCCCCCAAGTCGGTGTCGTTGGTGCGGGTGTTCGGCGATGACGTGATCGACAAAGCGGTGTCGGTAGCGCACCAGACGGCGATCGGCGAGGCGCTCGAATATTTGTCGGCGCATGCCGGCTACACCCGGGTTCACAACCCGATCACGGGCGAAAAAGATCTGCAGAAGTTGCCGGGTTTGGTGGCGGCGGCCTACCAGCATGAGACCTCGCGGGCGGGGGATCCGCACCTGCACACCCATGTGTTGGTGCCTAACCGGCAGGCCCGCGCCGATGGGCGGCTGGTGTCGATTGACGGCACGTCGCTGTTTCATGAAGCCCGCGCCGCGGGGATCATTTATCAGGCCACCCTGCGCCACGAATTGCACCGGCTGGCCGGGATCGAGTGGGGTCCGGTTGACCCCGCCACCGGGATGGCCGAGATCGCCGGCATTGACCCCAAAAACCTCGCCGCCTGGTCGCAGAGAAGCACCCAGTTACGGCAGTGGGCAGCCAACAATTTGACCGTCGTCGACGCTGTCGCGGGGTTGTCGCAGGCGCAGTTAGCGGCCGCCCAAAAGGCCACCCGACCACGTAAACCCGAATCGCTGTCGTGGGCCGAACTACGTGCCCAATGGCGTGCCGATGAGCGGGGTTTGCGGGTGTCGCGCGCCGCCCAACAGCAGGCGCGGGAAGCGCGCCAACAGGCGGCGCGCGCGGCCGCGGCGCGGCTGTCGCGCGGGAGGCCGGTGGTGGATCGGCGCGCGGTGGGGGCCATGGCCGCCCGGGCGGACAAAGCCGGGTTGACGCGGGCGGATCTGGTGGAAGTGATCGGCGCTCAGCTGCCGCTGATGAGCGCTGATGTGGCCGGTCCCGACAGTGGTGGCGGCGCTGGCGGCGAGGTCGCGGGGTTGCCGCGCCAGCTCATCGAAGCGTGCGTGGATGTGGTCGGGGTGCGGTTGACGGGTCCGCGGTTGGCGCACCAGAGGGAAGGCTCCGCGCGCTACACGGTGGACCTGATCCTGGCCGAGGAACGCCGCGTGTTCGACCTCGTCGACACCACCAACGTGCGGGCCATGGCCTGGGTGCGCCCCGACGAGCACACCGCAGCCGCCCTGGGGCTCTCCGCCCAGCAGCATCAGGTAGTCACCGCGATCGCCACTACCCCTCAGTTAGTGGTGCCGCTGAGCGCGCCGGCCGGTGCCGGCAAGACCACCTCCATGCGGGCCCTGCGCAGCATCGTCGAACGCCGCTCGAAGGCGCGAATGATCGTGATCGCCCCGACCGGAAAAGCCGTCGACGTCGCCGTCGCCGAAGGCGCCGCCACCGAGGGCTACACCATGCACAGTGCCCTGGCCCGCTTCGCCGATGGCCGGTTGCAGCTCGGCCCGTTCGATGTCGTCGTGGTGGATGAAGCCGGCATGGTCGGCACCGACCATTGGCGCCAACTCCTTACCGCGACCACCGGTGCGGGAACCAAAACCGTGATGGTCGGTGACGCCCACCAGCTCGAGCCAGTCCAAGCCCGGGGTGGGATGTTCGCCCAGCTGTGTGACGAGTTGCCTTGGGCGCAACGGCTGACTGAGGTGTGGCGCCAACAAGATCCGGCCGAACGCACTGCGGCCCTGGCCGTGGGTGACGGCGGGCCCGCGGCGGTGCGCCGCGCAATCAACTGGTATCGCGACCACCATCGGCTGGCGTGTGGGGACCAGGTCACCATGGCCGCCGACGCGCTGGCCGCCCACCAGACTGATCTCGCCGCGGGGAAAGACGCCCTGTTGCTCGCCGACACCCTCGAAATGTGCGACGCCTTGAATCACCGGGTCCACGACCACACCATCGCCCAGCATGCCGCCACTGGGCGCGACACCACGACGGTGACCGGGAACCGCGGCCACCACATCGGAGTCGGGGACGTCATCGTCACCCGCCGCAACGACCCGACGATTACCGTCTACAACCCCGACGACCGCACCCAAACCATGGTTGAGGCGCCGGTCCGTAACGGGCAACGCTGGCACGTCGTCAAAGTCGATGACGCCACCGAACACCCGCGGATCACCGCCCGCCGCCTCAGCGACGGCGCGTGGGCCGTCTTCAGCGACGACTACCTGCGTCAGCAGGTGCAGCTTGGACATGCGGTCACCGTGCACGCCGCCCAAGGCGTCACCGCCGACACCACCCACACCGTGCTGGCTGACACTGCCAGCCGAAACCTGGCCTACGTCGCCCTGACCCGCGGCCGTACCGCCAACCACGCCTACCTCTACCAACGCGACTCCACTGAGGCCGACCACACCCACAGCCACGACCTGGCCGACGTCGGCGGGGTGCACCTGGCCCGCCGCGGCTCTCCCTTGGAAGCCGCCCGGGCGCTGCGCCAGGTCGTCGGCCGCGATGAACGCGCCCGGACCGCACACCAGATCGCCGACGACACCCCCAGTCAGCACTTGCCCGACCTGGTCGCATCCCTGATCACCGAACACCACCGGTCCGTCATCCGACGGCGCAGCACCTACCAGAAAACCCAACGCGCACAACAAGACCGGGTACTAGATCGACACCTAGGCATGGAGCGCAGCCAACATCGCGAACAAGAGAGCGGCTATGACCTCAGCCTCTAACCCGCCTACCGTTCCTGTCGTCGGCGCCCGCATCGACGCCGTCGCGGACCGCATCGCCACCGGCTGGGGACACCACACCCACACCAGGCTCACCGCGGTGATCGCGCAGCTCTACACCGACCTAGCTGTGCTCTCACCCCACTGGAGCCCACGCCAGCGCGCCGAATGGATCACCGACGCCGCCGACGCCACCACCACCACCGAACTGACCACCCTGCTCGACGACTACCTCGACCGCGACGCCGACCACCCACCGGTCACCGTTTATGGCTCGACCCTGCACACCGACGACCGCCACGACGCCGTCACCGCCATGCTCGCCGCCCTCACCATCGACCACCTCACCGGGTGGATCACCAGCGGACTCGCTGATTTTCATGGCCGGGTTTACCTCTCGAAGGGGAAATTGAACGATGGTTGATCAGATACCGTTCGAGAAACACACCCGCGAATGGTGGGAGCGCTTAACCGACGACCAGCGCGCCCGCGTTAAAAAGGCCGCTGAGGATGACGACACCAGCTCGGTGACGGCCAGACTGTTGGCCGATACCCGGTGCCCGGTGGGACTTGTCGGGACGGCGTGGGAATCAGACCCCGAGTACTCGTGGAGTTGGCCGAAAGGCATGCGCGACTTCGTCGCGGATCAGCCGTAACCGCTCCCACGCACCCTCGAAGCACGTGGCCTCTTTTTGCCCCAGCGCTGGGGTGGAGGAGAACGCCAATGACTACAACTGATTGGCCCGGGCAATGCGATCATCGCCGTTCTGGTCGTCGTCCCGCCCGGCTCTGGTCGACGTCTCCGGGCCGAGTGCCGCGGAGATCATCAGCGTGGTGATTCGGTAGCGGCAAAAAGCAGGTCGTACAAGAAGCAGTCGGGATACGACACCCGTGGGGCTGCTAAGCAGCCTATTTTTCATGCCAGCTGTCGGCCTCACCTGGGACAATGGTGAGGTCACGGTCGGTCGCCGCCTGGGCCAGAAAAAGTTTTTCCTGGATTCAGGGGTGCCGGTCGTGTGCGGACTTAAGAGGAAGCGACAACCGTAGGGATCGGTTGTCTCTTTCTCGCCCCTGGAGATGTAGCCATGGATCGACCGGCACGCCGCCCCGGCCCGCCCGTTGATGCCGCGCGCATACAACCAGACGAGGACGATCAGGCTGGCGGCCAGCACCTCGACAACAGCTTGGTCAGTACTTGGCTTGAGGACCCTGATCTCGCCGCCGAACTCGCTGACGAGCTAGAGCGGCTGCGGCGTCTGCAAGCAGATGAGGAGCTGCTCCTGGCTCTGGAGCTGCACCAGTTCACTGGCCGGCTGTGGGACCGATTCGTTCGCGAGTTGTCCCGCTACGGCCTGGGTGTGCTGCGTGCCTGGATCCGCCACGGCACCATCTACGGCAAGGCCAAGGCGCTGACCGGCTATGGGTTGGGTCGCATCGAGGGCTGGCCGGACGACCAGACCATCGACGACATCGCCACCGACACCGTGGTCGCCGCGCTGATCTATTTCCGCGACAAGGTGCTCATGACCCACCGTTGGCAATCCTCGGGAGGGGCATCTCTGGGCACCTTCTTCATCGGCCAGTGTCTCTACCAATTCGCCAACATCTACCGCAGCGCATTGCGGGCCGAGCGAGAACGGATCGACCAGGCCACCGAGCCGATGGCTGAGCTGCCTGAAGACCGGTTCGACATCATCAAGGGCATCGAGGAGACGATCGTCGCCAACGACACGGTCGCCGAAGCCATGGCCATGCTGAGTACCGACCGGGCACGCCGAGCGCTGTTCCTGCAAGAGAACGGCTTCTCCCAGCGGGAGATCGCCGACGAGCTGGGCCTGCCCGACGCCAAGAGCGTGGAAAACCTTATCGGCTACCAACTCCGCCAACTCCGAAAGAGAACATCGTGACCACCATCAAGCACCTCACTGCGCTGATCGACGCCAGCTCGTTGGGGACCAGCACCGCGCGGGCAGCGCGCACGTCGGTGACCGCCGCCGAAGGCGATGCGCTGGCCCGGCGCGCGGCTGAAGGCGGCCACGGGCGCGACGACTCTGAGCAATTCAGGGGTCGGGTCGGCAAGCGCACTTATAGATCGGTATCCGGCTCAACACCGGGCCGGACAACACGAAAGGACAAGACAATGGCCAAGGGACATCACCGCAGCGCGGCCACCGGTCGCTACGTCAAGGCGTCCACCGCGGCGCGCAACCCGAAGACCACGGTCACCGAGCGGGGTGCCAATCGCAGCAGTGGAACCCATCACCGCAGCGCCATCACCGGCAAGTTCGTGAAGGCCTCCACCGCTGCACGGCACCCCAACACCACCGTCACCGAACGCGGTTGATCATCAACCGAGTCCGGCGGTTTCCCCTCGGCTCGCCAGCGGGCTGAGGGGAAACTGAACCCACCACTTTTGAAAGGCAATTTCCCGTGATCCATACCACCGTTGAAGCTCTCGGAGGTGCGCAAGCCGTCCCCAGTGAGCTGATCCCAGCCCGCCAGCTCCACCAGCACCTGATTCATCAGGTGGCCACCGGCGCAGGCAACGTCGTACTGGCCGACACCGCCGGCAGGCCGGCGGCTGTGGTCATGTCCCTCCCGCGCTATGAGCAGCTGCTCGACGAGCTAATAACGCTGCGCCGCAACAACTCTCCGACAACACCTGACGGGTCATCTCGTGCTGACTGATGCCGATGTGCAAGCTCTCGGCCGACGTGCGCAGGAGGTTGGACGCCGCATCGGTTGGGATCTGCAGTTCGTCGTCGCACCGAACTCGGAGTACGTCGGCCTAGCAGCCGGTGGAGGCGCTGATCAGACCGATCCGATCGTCGTCCTCGGCCCCAGCCGCATCACCGATCTCGCCGTCCACGAGATCGACCTTGCACTTGACGCGCTCCAGCGGGGAGATCGGCATATCGTCCTCGACGAAGACGGCGACCCCCGCCTGATCTAATACGGGCTCGTCGCGGCCAACGCTCAACCCCCCCGCCGGAGGCACGTCCACGCCAGGAGACATGTCACCGCGCTTAGCCGAGCGTCTTTCGAGAATCAAGCCGCAATAGCGATAGACCCCGATCACGAATGTGATCGGGGTCTATCGCCCTGTGTCGTGCGCTCGGCTATGCGGCGCTCTCTGGTTGATCTGGCTGATCGTCCTCAGCGCGTTCGACCTTGAGGGCGCGTGGGCCCTTCGGTGAAGAGGCGACCTCGAAGGTCACTTCGTCGCCCACCGCCCATGTCTGTCCAGGCAGAACTGACATATAGACGCTGATCGCATTACCGAAGTCGTCGCTGACGTCGATGAACGCGAAGTGGCGGTCCTGGTTGATGTGGGTGATACGGCCTTCGGCGTCTGCGCCGATCACCAGCACGGTCACGGCGCGCCGAGACTTCCCTTCCTGCAGAGCAGGCGCGGTCCGAAACGCCAACTGGGTATTCGGCTGCCCGAGCAGCTGGGCGTCCTCGGGGTACACCAGGCTCTTCGGAGAGAAATGGAAGTCCTCCCCGGAGGCATCGGTGACGAAGCCAAACCCCTTGTCGGACAACCAGGTCTTCACCGTGCCGACCTTTTTGTCGTCCGCGCCGCGGCTGCGCTCCGGCGCCACGGTCGGTGGCGCCGAGACCGGTGGATGCTGCGGGGTAGCCCGGCTTGCGGCCGCCTCGGTGACGGCTTCGGAGCGGATCCCGAAGCGGTGGGCTTCCCAGAGGACCTCGTGGTAGGCGAACAGCTCGGGAATGCCCTTCATCTTCACCAGCTCCCGGTCGCCGCGATACTCGGCCGGTGTCCGGCGCGTCAGGACTCCGTGTCGGGATGACACCTTGCCCATGTTGGCCACTTCGACGGTGATGGTGTCGACCAGGATGGCGTTCGGCGAAGCCATCGAGCACAGGCGTGCGGCGATGTCCATCACGGGGCCGACGTGGTCGAGGCCGCCTTCGGGCGGCTGGAACTGCAGCAGTTCCCCGGTCGCGATCCCGACCGACACTTCCACGGACACATCGCCGATGAACTGGCCCCGACGAGGTGCTGAGGCCTCGGCGAACGCTTCGACGACCTTGATGGCGCAGTTGATCGCGTCGGCGGCGTAGCTGCTGTCGTCCACGAGGATCACGCCGTCGCCTGCGAACTTGATCACCGCGTGCGGTACCAGCTCCTCTTTGCAGGTCCGCACCGTGGTGTACAGGAAACCGAGGTCGGACAACCAGGCGGCGGCGCTGCGCGTCACTTTGCCTTCAAGGGAATTGCGCAGGTCGAAGAACAACGCGGTGAACTCTCCATTGGCGCCCTGCTGGAAGGCCGCAGAAAGATCCTGCGGCATGGATTGGAAATCAACTGTTGATGGCATCTGGATTCCCTCCACTAGTGCCAGGCTGCCAGGCAGGCAACCACTCACTACGTTACCACGATGTGGTGAAAACACAATGTGTCGACACCACATCGTGGTAATCCCGATGTGTGGGCATGAAGAAGGGGGACGGGCCTTCTGGCTCGTCCCCCTTCTTGGCGCGGTCTGGTTACACCTTGTGCTCGGCGGTCTTCTCGCTAGACCGGGACTGGTCATCGAGAACGGCCTTGCGCATCTCGTCCGCCGCCGCCATCAGGCGCTGCTTCTCCTCTTCAATCCTGCGATCGATTTCGGCTGGGTCCAGGGCGTCGCGGATGCCGGCGCGGATGAACTCACGCGCAAGCTCGGCGATCGACTTGTTGTGGAGGTTGGCCAGGCTGTTCAGGATTTCGAACTCGTTGGGGCGAAGCCTGAGGCTGAAGGTGCTGTTCTTCGGCGTGCCGGGATCACCCGTCTCGTCTCGAAGTGAGTCGGTGCGATTCTTCGTTGCCATTTAACTCCCCTTTGGTCGGTGTGGTCCAGGTGTGTGCACGGTGCTCATTATGCATCGGTGCGCTGTATTTAGTGTAACCCACGGTGCAATCTGAACCGATGCACCATAGAACCGTAACTATCTACCCGGTGGTAAGATGGATGAAACAGGTTTGATATCACTGCACCGCTGTAGGCCACCACCCTCCAGGAGCCCCGAGATGATCGACCCGGAGCCGGTAGAAGTTCCCGACGAGGCGGAGCTGACGCATGTGGCCTTAGCCGAACCGGTTGAGGTCGTCGAGGTGATCGGCGACCAAGGAGATCAAGACGTCATCATCAACGTGACTGCAGACTTGGCCGAGGACGACGGCGACGATCTCGAATACACGATGGGGTACCTGCTTCTCTTTGGAAGGTCAACCCAAGAGTTCCAGCACGAGCTCGGCATATTGGCGCGAAAGCGCGACGCATCGCTCGATGCCCAAGTCCGTCGCGCAGAAGCGCTGGTAGAAGGTGCGGTCGAAGCCTTGCGTGCAGAGCTCCCAGAGCCGGATCAGTTCGGTCCTTAGACCCCGGTAGATCGTTCAACCCGTCGTGTCGGGTCAGAGTGCTTAGGTGGATCAGTGGAGATTACTCGGCTCACTTATGTCGGCCCGCCCGCCCACGTTAGTGCGCTCGCGGAAGAGCTTGAAAATCAAGGTCTTACGGTGAGGTACCGTCCACCGGGCGAGACGAGAGACCTCGCGACAGCTTTGGCCGCCGTGTCGGTGCTCTTGGCTGCTACCGGTCCCGTGTCGAGCATCGTCTCCGGCGTTCAGAGGTTCTTGAAGCGTTTTCCCAGCACGCGCGTCGAAGGGGTTCCGGAGGACCAGAGCCCACCCGGCATCCGTGAGCGGCTTGCTCATATCGATGAGTTGAAAGCCGCCGGAACAATTACCGCCGATGAGCACGCCGAACAACGGGCGCGCATTCTTCGCGAGCTCTAAGGGGCTCGTTCTAGCCCGGCACGGCGCGGGTACAGCCTTCGATGCCCCTGAAAAGCGATCGCGGTGCCTGTCTGGTCTCACATCTAAAGATTTGGGATCGATCAAATCTTGTCTCGGCAAAGGCCCCGCGGATGCGGCCTCCGTATCCAGCATGCGGGCCCTGCGCGAGGCGCTCACCGATGGTGAGTGCAGTGCTCAGTCGGTTCTGTTCGACTGCCATCAATTCGTGGCACGCCGACGCGCAACGGGCGGCCCGTGTCAACGGCGGCCGAAAATTGACCCCTTTTCGTCGACACGGGGTTAGTTTTCAGGCGACGCCGACACGGCCCGGACATCGGGGCGGTAACGGTCGGATTGATGCTGGACCTGCGGTTCTGATCACATTGTCTCGCTGAGGGGCCAACCCGGTATTAAGGTGCCCTAA
The DNA here is from genome assembly GCF_022370635.2 of Mycolicibacterium crocinum. The sequence goes on from NZ_CP103314.1 coordinate 13,201, forward strand.
TGATCCGGTGGACCAGCATCGACACGCATTGTTCGGGGTGTCTGCGTCCGGCACCTGCCGATGAGGCCGACCCCGAAAACACCCAGTGGATGGTGAAATCGATCATCAAGGACAGGGATTTCCTGGATGGGCCGTATCTTGTGGTGTGCCCAGCCTGTCATCAGCAGGCGCTGCCCGATCTACGACACGTCGGATCGTGAGGTCGTGCCTATCGCCGAGCGTTGTGGAAGGGGGCTGTTGTGTACACGGCATTGCTGATTACTCCAGCCGGGGACGTGCAGGAGATCTCGGTATTTACCCAGAGCGCCATCAACGCGATTCTGCGTGACCCGTCTGTGGATTGTTTGACCAGCAGCGATGGGGTGATTGACTTCTGGTTCCGCTCGGCGGTGCCGGGCCGGTATCGGCCGAATCGGCAGGCCACCGGCCTTTTGCTGTCGGTCACCACCTTCTCGGTGCGCACGGTGCCGTTGTTGTACGGCAGTGTCATCGTGTCTTCGAAAAGCAGCGAGGGCCGACCCCTGGGGCTGACCACCCAGGACCGTCGGCGGCTTCGTGACCCGGGACGGCTTGGGCGGATGTGGTTGCACCGGCGGTTCCACCACGCCCACGACTGGACACCGCCCTCTCGCCATCAACACCACATCGAGCACTAAACGCTACGGCGAAATTCGCGCACGTCCAACCCTTTTCGCGCCAAGGCCAGGCCGAGCGACATCAAGTCTCGTATCTAGAGAATCGGGATGGCCCGGTTCTTGTCTCGGACGCGGTTCTCGCCCGCATGCACTTCAGGGTTTGTCTCAGATCCAGAGATTCGAGGCTGATCAATTCCTGTCTGATGTGCCCCGAACGGAGCGCTGTTCCGTGTTCGGGTGGTCGGGGTGATGGACTTGGTTGCCGCCGTCGCGTTTTGCTGAATACATTGCCGCGTCGGCGGCCGCGACGAGTTTTTCGAGGAGTACGTCGTGATCGGTTGGCGTGGTGCTATCGAGGGGGGTACAGACAGCTCCGATGCTGGCTGTGACTCGTTCTGGAGTGGTAGCGATGGCTGTACAGAGTTGGGTGGCGAGTGATTCGGCGGTGCAGGTTGGGGCGGTGGTGGCGAGCAGGAATTCTTCGCCGCCGATTCGTGCGATCACCGCCTGTGGATCGGCGGTGGCTGACAGGGTGCGGGCGGTGTGGACTAGCGCCTGGTCGCCGGCTTTGTGGCCGTGGGTGTCGTTGAGTGCTTTGAAGTTGTCCAGGTCGATCAGCATCACCATCAGGTAGTTCGCGTTGCTGGGGCGTGTGTGGATCATCCCCAGGGCTTTGCGGTGGAAGGCGCGGCGGTTGAGTAGGCCGGTTAGGGGATCGGTATCGGCGCGTACCAGATCCCCCGCCAGAGCGCGAACCAGGATTTGGCCACCCAGCGGTAGGGCGACGTTGACTTCGACGATCAGCCACCAGTCCACCCCCGCCAGGGCGGGATGTCCCGTCATAGCCAGCCGCACGGCTTGGAGAGTGGCGACCATAGTGGCCACCCCGAAGTTATAGAGCATCCATCCGGTGCTGTGAAAAAACGCGACGTAGGCGCCGCTGGTAGCGAAGGCGATGCAGCCGATCAAGGCGGCTAGAGGATTGGGGTGGGCCAGACAGGCTAGCGCGATCGAGGTGTTGACGACTACGACGAAGGCCAGTGATTGGGCGCGGGTTGGCCACCGCCAGGTAAATAACGCCATCCCGGCCAGGCCGCCGATCACAGCGATCCAGGTCATTGCCACCGGGACGGGCTCGCGGGGGCCATCCTGGCTGGTCAACAACACGATCAGACAGGCGACAAATGACGAGCTCAGGAAGGCCATCACAGCGCGAGTGGGCCCGCTCATTTTTCGGGCCGCCAGGTATCCCGACAGCCAGTTATAGTGGTCGCTTTGCCAGAACCGACGACTGATGACCGACATCATCGTCGCCCCCAACGCTGCCATGAATCCCCCGCGTCTGCGCAGAGGCAATGGTGAACCATTCCCGCACACTCTGCCACCTGCTGGTCCGCCCCGGGAAACGAGATAGGTGCCCGTATCAGCAAGGTGCGTTTGACGCAGTCGTCGTGCCCATGCTCTCGTTTCTAAAGAGTCGAGACTGGTCAGATTCTTGCTTGGGCCAAAGCGGCCAGGCGGTGCAGGATGACGGACGTGACCGCTTCCGCAGTGCCGACGCCGATGTTGTCCTATCGCAGCTGGCTGCCCCGTCTGACCAGTCGCGTCCTGCTCGATCTGCGGATCTGGATGATGGGGTTCGGACTTCTCATCGGCCTTATCTTCCCGTTCGCGGTCGTCCCCCTGGGGGTCGCGCATGACGTGGCGCTCCGCCCAGCCTTCTTCGCTGCGACGATCCTGGCCGGCCTGCTGGTCGGCGCCATCAATACCGCTCTCGTCCAGATGGTTGTGGGGGTCCGGCTGCGAGCACTGGCCGTGAGCATGAGACGTGTCGAGGTTTCGCTGCGCGAGGCCACAGAGACGGGCGACTGGTCGTCGTGCGACCCGGCATCCTGCCACGTTCCAGTCGACTCCACCGACGAGCTCGGCGAGTCTGCCGACTCCTTCAACCATCTCGTTGAGAGCTTGGCCGCCAGTCACCGGGTGAACGACGGAATATCGGCCATCGGAGAGGCGCTCGCCGCGCACCTGGAACTCGCGTCACTGGCCGAGTCGACCCTCCACGAGTTGACGATACGTACGGGTATCGACGGAGCCGCCCTGTTGGTGGTCAATGCCGGCCGCGTCGACCTCGTCGGCTCACTCGGCATTCGGGACGCGTCGGGTCTCGCGGATTCCGACGCCGTCCAGAACGTCGTCCGGTCACACGAAGTCCGGGTTCTCCACCTGCCTCCTGAGGTCACCGTGACCGGGACGGTCGTCACCTTCGTCCCTGCCGAGGTGCGGGTCCTTCCCGTCCGCCACGGAGTCGCCACCGTCGGCGTCCTGGTACTCGCGGCAGCCCGCCCCATGGATCGCGAGGCCGTCGCCGTCGTCGAGTCGGCTCTTCCCAACCTGGCCGTCGCCCTCACCAATGCCCTCAATCACCAGGATCTGCAACGGGTTGCCGCTCTCGATCCGCTGACGTCTGTCTACAACCGCCGGTTCGGAGTCGAGCGGCTCAAGGAGGAAGTCGCTCGTTCCCAGCGGTCCGGGGACGCCCTCGGACTCCTCATACTCGACCTCGACCACTTCAAGTCAGTCAACGACACCTACGGCCACCTCGTCGGTGATCAAGTGCTCCAATCCGCCGTCCTTGCCACTCGCCAGGTCCTGCGCGACGGCGACGTCCTCGTCCGCTACGGAGGAGAAGAGTTCCTCGTCATCCTGCCCGGAGCGGGTCGAGGGGACCTGACCGACATGGCCGAACGGATCCGGCGCAGCATCTCGGAGACGGAGATCCTCACGGGCGGGCACCGACTGTCGATCACCGTGAGCATCGGTGGCGCGGGTCTACCCGACCAGGTCATTCGCGACCCCGCGGAACTTATCGGAATCGCCGACCAGGCGCTCTACAGCGCCAAAGCCACCGGGCGAGACCGCAGCGTCATCGCGTAACAACCTCTACCCCGAGGTCTGTCTCGTTTCTAAAGTCTCGTTTCTAGAGAAACGAGACAGGAGCGACGGGTCTCCCCTCGCCACCCGTCGCCCCAGGTAGCAGTGTCTCATTTCTTGTCTCACACCGCGTGTCTCAGATCTGCGCTGTCGGCAGCGAGTGAGACAGTTGCGGGTATGGCAGCGATCTTGGGCTATGCCCGCGTCAGCACCACCGGCCAAGACCTCAATGCGCAGCGTGCCGCATTAGCTACCGCCGGCGTCGACCCCGATCGGCTGTTCACTGATGAGCTATCTGGCGCCGTCGGTACGCAGCGCCCCGGCCTAGCCGCGCTGCTGGACTACGCCCGGGCCGGCGATATCGTCGTGGTGGCCGCGATCGACCGCCTGGGGCGGTCAGTCGCCGAAGTCACCGGCACCATCGCTGACCTCGGTAACCGTCAAATTCTATTGCGCGCCTTACGAGAAGGAATTGACACCGCGACACCAACAGGTCGTGCCGTGGCCGCCATCATGGCGACGCTCGCCGAACTCGAGCTTGAGCTCGGCCGTGAACGGCGGGCCGCCTCGCGTGATGCCCGGCGTGCCCGCCATCTGCCGGCGACCAAGCCAGACAAGCTGCCCCCGGAGCGTCAAGAACAGCTGCGCCGCCTCGCCGGGACGGGTGAACCTGTACACGCACTTGCTCAAGCGTTCGGGGTTAGCAGGGCAACGGCCTACCGCTATCTGGCCAAACTCAGTTCTCAACCAGGAGTCGTGTCATGACTACCAAGGAGCTTTTCCTCGACCCCCTTCCTTCGAGTTTCACTCGTTGAACAAGCCGGTGTCGTCCTGGACGACGACACCGTCAAGCAGGCGGTGGTGAACTTCTTCAGCGTCGATGCGGTTCCGCAAAGTCGTCGACGACATCGCCAGCGCGGTCAGCGCATCGGGCATTGAGCTGACATATGGGGAAACCAGAATTCAGCAACGGTGTCGAACGCCGACACTGTTCGGTTCACAATGGGCCAGCACCCATGCCGGCAAACGTTGCAATCACGCGTGGACTGGCAACTGTAATCCTGTCCCGCAACTTATCCTCCGGGCAAACCCTGCTCTTCGGGGGGAAGAGGTGCTGGTCCTGTGATACTCGGAGCCGCGGACAGCCCGCTTGTCGTTGACGGCGTGGTTGCGGTGACCGTGACCCCAGTCGACATGCCCGTACTTGTCATCTCGCGAGAACTATCATTCGGAGCCGCTATCACCAGCGCGCCGAGCGTTGCTGCGGCGCCGGCGCCGATCAGCGCGAACAATTTTGTCTCACACCAACGACTCGTCATAGCCCGTTCCTTCCTTACATTACATAGCAATGCTATGTAATGTAAGGAACGGTAGCAGCCCGCGCCGTATTCCCGACATGCGTAGGTGATCCACTCGATGCCAGCCAGTCGGCGTGTCTGGTTGGAGTAGATCGGCACTCGACAACGATCAACACGCCTGGTTACCGGTGGCAACCGCCCGAGCTGACACATCGATACTGATACCAGTACATCAGTACATCAGTACATCAGTACATCAGTAGATAATTGGGAGCCGGGCGCAGAGGGGCTATCCGGTGTCGGTGTGCGATACTGATCTCAGCGGTTCCGTATATCAGTAACTCAGTAAATCCGTATCTACGCTGCAGCCATCGCCAGGAGCTGAACTTGCTC